>NZ_CAMSEL010000022.1:0-86575 GCF_947057495.1 Citrobacter sp. Marseille-Q5395
GGCCATACTTACGCAACCAGACAAGAACGGTGGAGCGCCCCTGAATACCATACCGCTGCTGGGCCTGTTTATAGGTCATCTCGCCTTTTTCAACCTGCTCAACAACAGCTATTTTAAAGGATAGAGGATAATCACGTTGGGTGCGTTTGAACTCAGTCATCATCACGTTCTCCGTATTTAAGTCAGGAACGTGTCAACGCTATTCAGGACGGGTCAGATAAATGAAAAAGGCCGCTATTGCGGCCTTTTTAGTGCTCAATAGCTTACAGCACAGCAACAATCGCTTCGCACAGTGGCGCCATGTTATCTGGCGTCATTCCTGCAACGTTTACACGTCCGGACGCTACGGCATAAACACCGAACTCTTCACGCAGACGCAGAACCTGCTCTTTTGTCAGGCCACTGAATGAGAACATGCCGTTCTGTTTAATGATAAAGCTGAAGTCGCGGTTTGCACCTTTCTCCTGCAGTGTATTAACAAACAGCAGACGCATGCGCTGAATGCGTTGACGCATATCGGTCAGTTCTTGCTCCCAGATAGCGCGCAGGGCATCATTGCTCAGGATGGTTGCCACAACCGACGCACCGTGTGCTGGTGGGTTGGAATAGTTGGCACGAATGACAGACTTCATCTGGCTGAATGCGCGATCGACGGTTTCGGCATCGGCAGCAACCAGCGTACAGGCGCCTACGCGCTCATTGTACAGACCAAAGTTTTTGGAATAGGAGCTGGCGACAATAAGCTCTTTATGTAACGCAGCGAATGCGCGCAGGCCTTCAGCATCTTCTTCCAGGCCACGGGCAAAGCCCTGATAAGCGAAGTCGAACAGCGGTAACCAGCCTTTTTCGACAGACAGTTGCGCCAGCGTCTGCCACTGTTCCAGTGTAGGATCAATACCGGTTGGGTTATGGCAGCAACCGTGGAATAACACCACGTCACCTGCCTGCGCTTCACTAAGGCTTGCCAGCAGCGCATCAAAGTCTAAAGAATGGTTTGCCGCATCGTAATAGTTGTATTCACGTACTTCCAGACCAGCAGAGTTAAATACACTCTTATGGTTTGGCCAGCTTGGATTACTCACCCATACGCGTTTGGTTGAGGTGTTTTTTGCCAGGAAATCAGCAGCCACACGCAATGCACCGGTACCGCCAGGGGTCTGTGCTGTACGTGCGAGTTTGTCGTTAATCAGAACGCTACCTTTACCAAACAGCAATTCCTGAGTGCAACGACCAAACTCTGGAATACCGTCAATGCCAAGGTAGTTTTTGGTGGTTTCATTTTCCAGTATATACTGCTCGGCTTTTTTAACGCTGGTCAGCACCGGCGTTTTGCCTGTCTCATCTTTATATACACCAATCCCAAGGTTGATTTTTCCTGGGCGGTCATCGGCACGAAACAAATCAGCCAGACCTAAAATAGGGTCGGCAGGAGCGGCGGTAATGTTCTCAAACATGACGAGGTTCCATTGTGATTACAGAAGGGAAGTCCGCTATCAGGTTAACGGTAGATTTACAAAATGCCAACCGTTACTGACAAAAAGCAGAGGGGTTTTTTGAAGACGCAAGAATCCGCTGGCACAGATAAAAAAACAGGACCGAAGTCCTGTTTTTTAGGCATTTAACAAAGAGGTCTGCTATTAGAACTGGTAAACGATACCAACTGCAACGGTGTCGTCAGAGCCTACGCCCAGTTTGTTGTCAGAATCGATCTGGTTGATGATGTAATCAACATAGGTGGACATGTTTTTGTTGAAGTAGTAAGTCGCACCCACTTCGAAGTAGTTCACCAGATCTACGTCACCGATGCCTTCGATATCCTTACCTTTAGATTTGGTATAGGCGATGGACGGGCGCAGACCGAAGTCGAACTGATACTGAGCAACTAACAGCACGTCTTCAGTTTTGTTAGCATAGCCATTAGAAATACGGGTAGCGTTGCGGGTTTCGCTGTAGTTCGCCGCCAGGTAGATGCTGTTAGCATCGTATTTCAAGCCGGTCGCCCATTGTTCAGCTTTATCGCCATGACCACGCAGAGTCGGGTTCTGTTGTGCATCAGTACGATCTGCTGCACCGTAAGCACCCACGATACCGAAACCATCGAATTCGTAGCTTACAGAACCGCCAACGCCGTCACCGTTAGAGCGACGA
Organism: Citrobacter sp. Marseille-Q5395; assembly: GCF_947057495.1. NCBI lineage: Bacteria > Pseudomonadati > Pseudomonadota > Gammaproteobacteria > Enterobacterales > Enterobacteriaceae > Citrobacter > Citrobacter sp. Marseille-Q5395. Next base: position 2,149 of record NZ_CAMSEL010000022.1, read on the forward strand.
ACGTCATCACGCTCGTTTTTGCCCAGGTACTGGACAGCGAAGCTCAGGCCTTCAACCAGACCGAAGAAGTTGGAGTTACGGTAAGTTGCGAGACCACCGTTACGCTGGGAGAAGAACTGGTCAGAAGCGGCAGTATCACCACCGAATTCTGGCAGCATATCGGTGTAACCCAGTGCATCGTAAACGACGCCATAGTTACGACCGTAGTCGAAGGAACCAGCATCACCGAATTTCAGACCAGCGAATGCCAGACGGGTTTTGTTACCGTCCTGAGCATTTGAGCCTTCAGCGTTGTTACCAGCAAAGTTGTATTCCCACTGACCGTAACCGGTCAGATCGGAATTGATCTGAGTTTCCCCTTTGAAACCAAGACGGGCATATGTCTGGTCGCCGTTAGCGGCGTAAGCATTGTCACCGTTGTGCTTGGAAAAATAGTGCAGACCTACTGCTTTACCATACAGGTCTACTTTGTTGCCATCTTTGTTGTAGATTTCTGCAGCGTTAGCTGCCCCGGCTACCAGCAGAGCAGGGATAACCACTGCCAGAATATTGCGCTTCATCATTATTTATTACCCTCATCGGTTTTTATATGACACCTGCCACTGCCGCCAATAAATTCCGTCAATAAAAATTTACGGAACTATTGATGAGAGTTTGGTGTCTTTATGTGTCTGACAGGCATCTTTCCATTCAAACTACCGTTCCGCTACCGTCAAAGTGCTACAAATATAAAGATTTAGTTTCAAAAAGAAAAAATGTGTAACTAAATGTTATTTTTGTGCAACTTTGTGAACGACTTCAAATTTCGGCTGTCTCTGTGCTTAAAATTGCTCCGTTTATTTCTATTTATATGATTTCCTTATACTTAATTTTGCTAATGGCATTTTCCCTGTGTCATATGAGAAAGATCCATTTTTACACTTGACTATTTATAGACGTCCAGAATGCCATGTAGTTGGTTAAAAAATGTGCTATATAATCAGAAAATGCTAATCCACAATAAAATCAGTGATTATTTTTTGTGCAAATATGTTGCAAGGAAATATTAAGTAACAGGATGGGAGAGTTTTGGGATTGTGTTTAAGGAGTAATGCGAGTCTGAATATAAAAAAGGCCAGCATTGCTGGCCTTATAGGTTTAAAAATTCTGGATTAGAAGCTGGCGTTACGCGGAGTACGCGGGAACGGGATAACATCACGGACGTTTTGTACGCCAGTGACATAAGCGATTAGACGCTCAAAGCCCAGACCGAAACCGGAATGCGGAACGGTGCCATAACGACGCAGATCGCGATACCACCAGTAATCTTCTTTGTTCAGTCCCATCTCCAGCATACGGGCATCAAGCACGTCCAGACGCTCTTCACGCTGAGAACCACCGATGATTTCACCGATTCCTGGTGCCAGTACGTCCATCGCAGCAACGGTTTTACCGTCTTCGTTAAGGCGCATGTAAAACGCTTTAATGTCTTTCGGGTAGTTTTTAACGACCACCGGTGCTTTAAAGTGCTCTTCGGCGAGGTAACGTTCATGCTCGGAAGATAAGTCCACCCCCCAGTAAACCGGGTTCTCGAACTTTTTGCCGCATTTTTCGAGGATGCTCACCGCATCGGTGTAATCAACCTGCGCAAAATCTGCCTCAATGAAACGCTCCAGACGTGAAACCGCGTCTTTGTCGACACGTTCTGCGAAGAATTTCATATCATCTGCACGTTCTTCCAGTACGGCCTTGAACGCGTACTTCAGCATGGCTTCAGCCAGTCCTGCTACATCGTTCAGATCGGCGAAAGCCACTTCCGGCTCCAGCATCCAGAACTCTGCCAGGTGGCGGCTGGTGTTGGAGTTTTCTGCACGGAAAGTTGGTCCAAATGTATAAATTTTGGACAGGGCGCAGGCGTAGGTTTCGCCGTTCAACTGACCGGAAACAGTCAGGAAAGCTTCTTTACCAAAGAAATCTTTGTCGAAATCGACTTTGCCCTGATCGTTACGCGGCAGGTTTTCCAGATCCAGCGTAGACACGCGGAACATTTCACCAGCACCTTCGGTATCGGAGGCAGTGATCAGCGGCGTGGAGACCCAAAAGAAACCCTGCTCATGGAAAAAGCGATGCAGCGCTTGCGCCAGCGTATGACGTACACGCGCGACAGCACCAATCATGTTGGTACGAGGACGCATGTGAGCCACTTCACGCAGATACTCAATGCTGTGACGCTTTGCTGCCATTGGATAGGTATCAGGATCTTCAACCCAGCCAGCTACTTCAACCTCAGTGGCCTGAATTTCAAAGCTCTGTCCCTGTCCCGGTGACGCAACGACTTTACCCGTTACGATAACTGAACAACCCGTCGTCAGGCGTAATACGTCCTGATTGTAATTGGGCAGAGAATTATTGATGACGGCCTGTACAGGATCAAAGCAGGAACCGTCATAAACGGCGAGGAAGGAGATGCCAGCTTTTGAATCTCGGCGGGTACGTACCCATCCGCGCACGGTGACTTCGCTGTCAACGGCTACGCGGCCCTGGAGTACGTCGGCTACAGGCACAACGCTCATAATATTCTCTCTGTTAATAGTCGGATATATAAACACATGTCCACCCGTAATGGGGGGGATACCTATGTTACCTGGCATCTGCAATCAGACAAGCAGAATTCGTAGCTGGAGTGAAAGATTTCAGAAATAAACGTTAAAAGGGAGTCGAAACGACTCCCTGAAGGGATTAACTGGCTTTTTTGATATGTGGAAGGTCAAAGGCTTTGCGCAATGCGCGGACAAATGCTTTATCGTGGCAGATTGTTTTACCCGGACTGTCAGATAACTTTGCCACCGGCTTACCGTTGCATTCAACCAGCTTGATTACAATATTCAGCGGCTTAACCTGGGGGATGTTGCAGGTTAAGCGCGTCCCGATGCCAAAACTCAATTGTACGCGAGAAGAGAAGTGACGATAGAGTTCAATCGCTTTCTTCAAGTCGAGATTATCTGAGAACACCAGCGTTTTGCTGAGCGGATCAATCCCCAGTTTCTCGTAATGCGCGATGGCTTTTTCACCCCATTCCACCGGATCGCCTGAGTCATGGCGTAAGCCCTGATAGCGGGTAGCAAACTCAACGCCAAAGTCGCGTAAAAACGCGTCCATGGTAATGCAGTCGGTCAGAGCGATGCCGAGTTGGTCGGGGTATTCATTAAGCCATGCAGCAAGCGCAACGCGCTGGCTGGTAGCCAGTTCGGGACTGATTTGCTGATGCGCCTGGAACCATTCATGCGCCTGGGTTCCCATCGGCGTTAATGACAGACGACGGGCAAGATCGTAGTTACTGGTGCCAACAAACCACGGTTCCTGCTGGAGACGTTCAACAATTGCCTGCTGTACTTCACGAGAAAAACGACGACGCGTGCCGAAATCCATCAGATGGAAGCGGGACATATCGATATCTTTCGTTAAAGCAGAGAATTCGACTAGTTTGCCTTCCAGCTCATCCAGTGCCTGCGGTACGCCAGATTCTGGCGAACGGTAACGGTGCACCAGTTCGCTGATGACCGCGAGCAGAGGGACTTCCCACATGATCACTTCACGCCACGGGCCGGTTAAGCGGATATTCAACTTACCATTATCGTTGGTGACGCAGACTTGTTCCGGGTTGTAGCGGAAATCGCGTAACCAGGTAAGGTAGTCAGCTTTAAAGAAGGGCAGGCCGGAGAGCCACTGGTACTCGTCCTCCTGAAGTCGCAGGTGCTGCATAGCATTCACCTGCTCTCGAATAGTATCGGCATAAATACCGAGCAGGTCATCGCCACGGCAACGAAATTCAGCCGCTACTTGTACATCATAGTAGTGGTGAAAAACGGCTTGCTGCATATGCAACTTATAAGCGTCTGTATCCAGCAGCGAGTGCAGAACAGGAGAAGCGAATTGTGTCATAGGTGCGCAGTAGCATCCTCTCACGGGAGCGTTTAGTACAATAAACAACTAAGAAAACCGCTGGAGTATACCCTGTTTAGCGATTTATTGAACCCCGATCACACCATAAGCGCTCTTTCTGGTCGAGGGCATTTTGTGCCTCGTGTTATTAAAATGTAGCAAAAAGGGTGTTTGTGCCTGAAAAGATGAACATTCTGCGTAGCGCGATTTACGCAACAGGAATAGACTGAAGCCGAGACTCTACAAAAGATGCTAAAGGTTTTTTATGACACAACAGCCACAAGCCAAATACCGTCACGACTATCGTGCACCGGATTACCAGATTACTGATATTGACTTGACCTTTGACCTGGATGCTGAAAAAACCGTGGTCACAGCACTGAGCCAGGCTGTCCGCCATGGTGCGTCTGATGCTCCTCTTCGCCTGAATGGCGAAGACTTGACCCTGGTGTCAATCCACGTGAACGATGTGCCGTGGACAGAGTATAAAGAAGAAGAGGGTGCTCTGGTCATTAGTCACCTGCCGGAACGTTTTACCCTGTGTATCGTAAATGAGATCAGCCCGGCGAAAAATACCGCGCTGGAAGGGCTGTATCAGTCCGGCGATGCACTTTGTACACAGTGTGAAGCGGAAGGTTTCCGTCACATTACCTGGTATCTTGACCGTCCGGACGTGCTGGCGCGGTTTACCACTAAGATCATCGCTGATAAAACCAAATATCCTTTCCTGCTTTCTAACGGAAACCGTATTGCTCAGGGTGAGCTGGATAACGGTCGTCACTGGGTCCAGTGGCAGGATCCGTTCCCGAAACCGTGTTATCTGTTCGCGCTGGTAGCCGGTGATTTTGACGTGCTGAGCGACACCTTTACGACCCGTTCCGGGCGTGACGTGGCGCTGGAATTGTACGTCGATCGCGGCAATCTGGACCGCGCACCGTGGGCAATGACCTCCCTGAAAAACTCCATGAAATGGGATGAGGAGCGTTTTGGCCTGGAGTATGACCTCGACATCTACATGATTGTCGCAGTGGACTTCTTCAATATGGGCGCGATGGAGAATAAAGGTCTGAACATCTTTAACTCCAAATATGTTCTGGCGCGTACTGATACCGCCACCGACAAAGACTACCTCGATATTGAGCGCGTCATTGGCCATGAATATTTCCACAACTGGACTGGCAATCGCGTGACCTGCCGCGACTGGTTCCAGTTAAGCCTGAAAGAAGGTTTAACCGTGTTCCGCGATCAGGAGTTCAGCTCCGATCTGGGTTCCCGTGCGGTCAATCGCATCAGCAACGTGCGTACCATGCGTGGTTTGCAGTTTGCCGAAGATGCCAGCCCGATGGCGCATCCTATCCGCCCGGACATGGTCATCGAAATGAACAACTTCTATACCCTGACGGTGTACGAAAAGGGTGCAGAAGTGATTCGCATGATCCACACCTTGCTGGGTGAGGCTAATTTCCAGAAAGGGATGCAGCTCTATTTCGAACGCCATGACGGTAGCGCCGCGACCTGTGACGATTTTGTTCAGGCGATGGAAGATGCTTCAAATGTCGATCTCTCACATTTCCGCCGCTGGTACAGCCAGTCCGGAACGCCCATTGTGACAGTGCGTGATGACTATAACCCAACAACAGAGCAGTACACGCTGACTATCAGTCAACGTACGCCAGCTACGCCGGATCAGGCGGAAAAGCAGCCATTGCACATTCCTTTTGCCATTGAGTTGTACGACAACGAAGGTAAAGTGATCCCATTGCAAAAAGGCGGGCACCCGGTGAATTCGGTGCTCAACGTCACGCAGGCTGAGCAAACATTCGTCTTTGATAATGTCTACTTCCAGCCAGTTCCGGCACTGCTGTGCGAATTCTCCGCACCGGTGAAGCTGGAATATAAATGGAGCGATCAGCAGTTGACGTTCCTGATGCGTCACGCACGCAACGATTTCTCTCGTTGGGACGCAGCGCAAAGCCTGCTGGCGACGTACATTAAGCTGAACGTTGCCCGTCATCAGCAGGGACAACCATTGTCGCTGCCGGTACATGTTGCCGACGCATTCCGCGCGATTCTGCTGGATGAGAAAATCGATCCGGCTCTGGCGGCAGAGATCCTGACGCTACCTTCGGTGAATGAAATTGCTGAGCTGTTTGAGATTATCGATCCAGTGGCGATTACGGAAGTACGTGAGGCGCTAACCCGTACGCTGGCAACCGAACTGGCAGATGAATTCCTGGCAATTTATAACGCCAATCATCTTGATGAATACCGTGTTGAACATGCCGATATTGGTAAGCGCACTCTGCGCAATGCCTGCCTGCGCTTCCTGGCTTTTGGTGAAACCCATCTGGCGGATACCCTGGTTAGTAAGCAGTACCGCGAAGCCAATAATATGACTGATTCGCTGGCGGCTCTGTCTGCAGCAGTAGCAGCGCAGTTGCCGTGCCGTGATGCATTGATGCAGGAGTATGACGACAAGTGGCATCATGACGGCCTGGTAATGGATAAATGGTTTATCCTGCAATCCACCAGCCCGGCGGACAATGTGCTGGGAACGGTACGTGGCCTGTTGCAGCATCGCTCCTTTAGCATGAGCAACCCAAACCGTATCCGTTCTTTGATTGGCGCTTTCGCGGGCAGCAACCCGGCGGCATTCCATGCAGAAGATGGCAGCGGTTATCAGTTCCTGGTCGACATGCTGACCGAGCTGAACAGCCGAAATCCACAGGTTGCCTCTCGTCTGATTGAACCGCTGATTCGTTTAAAACGTTATGATGCAAAACGACAGGCGAAGATGCGTGCAGCGCTGGAGCAATTGAAAGGACTGGAGAATCTCTCTGGCGACCTGTTCGAGAAGATCACCAAAGCGTTAGCCTGATAATTTTGCCGGATGGTTGTATCACCATCCGGCATTATCAGCCGTGTCGACGAACCGGCTGCTCCGTATATCCGCGTTGCATGACCCGATTCAATACCTCCGCTTCAAGCTCGGCTAATCGTACCGACCCCAGCCGACGCGGACGCGGAATATCTACAGTCAGATCCAGTCCGATTTTCCCGTCTTCAATCAGCAACACGCGATCGGCCATTGCTACAGCCTCGCTGACATCATGCGTCACCAACAAAACGGTAAATCCGTGTTCCTGCCACAACGAAACAATCAGATCCTGCATTTCGAGGCGGGTTAATGCATCCAGCGCACCGAGCGGTTCGTCGAGCAGCAGTAGGCCGGGCCGGTGTATCAATGCACGCGCCAGTGCGACGCGCTGTTTTTGTCCACCAGAAAGAGCAGCAGGCCACTCTGTCGCCCTGTTTTCCAGCCCTACTGCGGTTAGTGCCTTGCAGGCAGCATCTCGCCAGTTACCTTTGAGGCCCAGACCCACGTTATCGATCACGGATTTCCACGGCAGCAGGCGGGCATCCTGAAACATCATTCGAGTGTCATCCTGAATATCAGCCAGTGGAGTGATTCCGGCAAGTAACTCACCTGCGGTGGGCGATTCCAGCCCAGCAAGCAGCCGCAATAAAGTACTTTTTCCACCGCCGCTGCGACCGACTACCGCAACAAATTGCCCTGCGGGAATATGCAAATCTAACTGATTCAGTACCGTATTCCCGGCGTAGCGTTTCGTCACGGCGCTTAGCAAAAGCGGCGTTCCCTGATTTAAACGAGCAGTATTCATACTGTAGCCTCCTTCACGTGGTAAGCCGGGTTCCAGCGTAGCCAGATACGCTCCAGCAATTGCGCGCTGACGTCGGCAAGTTTGCCAAGCAGGGCGTAAAGAATGATCGCCACCACCACCACATCCGTTTGCAAAAATTCGCGGGCGTTCATCGCCAGATAGCCAATTCCGGCATTAGCGGAAATTGTTTCTGCCACGATCAGCGTTAGCCACATCAGCCCGAGGGAAAAACGCACACCGACCATAATTGAGGGCAGGGCACCGGGTAAGATGACATGAATAAAAAGTGAAACGCCGGATAAACCATAGCTGCGAGCCATCTCCACCAGCCCGCGATCGATATTGCGGATCCCGTGCCAGGTGTTAATGTAAATCGGGAACAGGGTACCCAACGCGACGAGAAAGATCTTGGCGGATTCATCTATACCGAACCACAAAATCACCAGTGGGATCAGCGCCAGGTGTGGCACATTACGCAGCATCTGTACGGAGGTATCCAGCAGGCGTTCGCCCCAGCGGGATAAACCACTTATCAGCCCCAGCGTCAGTCCAATGGATCCACCGATTGAAAACCCGATCAGCGCCCGCCAGGAGCTGATCGCCAGATGCTGCCAAAGTTCACCGCTGGATGAGAGCGTCCAGAAGGCCTCTATAACACCCTCTGGAGAGGGCAGAATACGGGTGGACAGCCAGCCCATTGAGGATGCCAATTGCCAGAGCGTCACCAGACTTACTGGTAAAAACCAGGGGGCAAGACGCAGCAGCCATGTATTTTTCGGCGTTGCCATCAGCATACTCCTTAGCTTTGCGCGGCTTTACGCGGGATAAATTCATTAGCTACCGCTTCGCCTTGTTGATGCAGGTGCTGGGGTTGCGGTATTTCCGGGATCGCAACATCCAGATGCGGAAACAGCAGTTCACCGACTCTCCAGGCTTCCTCCAGGTGCGGATACCCGGATAAGACAAAACTGTCGATACCCAGTGCGGCATACTCGTTAATACGTGCTGCAACCGTGGGACCGTCACCAACCAGCGCCGTGCCTGCGCCTCCACGCACCAGACCTACGCCAGCCCACAGATTTGGGCTAATTTCCAGTTTGTCGCGCTTACCGTTGTGCAATGCCGCCATTCGATGCTGGCCGACAGAGTCCGTTCTCAAGAACGCAGCCTGAGCTTTTGCAATAGTGTCATCATCAAGATGGGCTATCAGACGATCTGCCGCCTGCCACGCCTCTTCAGTGGTTTCACGTACAATCACATGCAGGCGAATACCGAAACGGATCTTGCGTCCCTGTGCCGCTGCTTTTTCCCGGACCTGTTCAATTTTCTCCTTCACCAGTTCAGGTGGTTCACCCCATGTCAGGTAGAGATCGACCTGTTCAGCGGCAAGATCCTGTGCCACATCGGAAGAACCGCCAAAGTAAAGTGGAGGATGAGGTTGTTGTATCGGTGGAAAAAAGAGCTTCGCCCCGCGAACGTGAATATGTTTGCCGTTGAAATCCACGGTTTCGCCCTGCAACAGACGTCGCCATACCCGAGTGAACTCAGCAGAGGCTTCATAACGCTCAGTGTGATCGAGAAAAACACCATCACCCGCCAGCTCTTGCGGATCACTACCTGTAACCAGGTTAAACAGCGCCCGACCATTAGACAGTCGGTCAAGCGTTGCGGCCTGGCGAGCGGCAACCGTTGGCGACGTCACGCTTGGACGCAGAGCGACCAGAAATTTTAACCGCTGCGTAACCGGGATCATTGAGGCGGCGACCAACCAGGCATCTTCGCATGAGCGACCAGTTGGGATCAGTACGCCGGTAAAACCCAGACGATCGGCAGTATGCGCGATTTGTTGCAGATAACTGTGATCGACCGGACGTGAACCTTCTTCTGTCCCCAGATAGTGCCCATCACCGTGTGTAGGTAAAAACCAAAACATATTCAGACTCATAATTTTGCTCCTGCCTGCTGAGTGGGTTGCCAGATGCGTTGGCGAATATCGATTTTTTTCGGTACCAGACGGTTGTCATAAAACAGATCGGCGGTTTGCTGCTGTAATGCGGCGACTGTGTTACTGACGGGCGTAATGGTGGTTGGTGGGCGATGATCCAGCCAGGAGGCAATAACCGGTTCTGGCAGCCCAATGGTTTTAGCCAGCAGCGTGATGCTCTGCTGACGTTGGCTGAGCGTTAAGGCATCGGCCTGGCTAAAGGTGTCGAGGACGCCGAGGATAAAAGCGCCATTTTTCTCGGCATAAGGACATGCGGCGAGATAAAAAGAACCGGTCTGCTTGAGGTCGGTACCGTCTTTCAGCACGCGAACGTCACCTTGCAGCAAGGCTGCGGAGTAGTACGGATCCCAGATAGCCCAGGCATCAACGTTTCCCTGTTCGAAGGCGGCACGGGCGTCAGCGGGCGTCAGATAAGTAGCTTGAATGTCGGTAAATTTCAGCCCGGCCTGTTGCAGGGCACGGAGCAGTAGATTGTGTGAACTTGAGCCTTTCTGGAAGGCGACTTTGTGTCCTTTCAGTTCTGCAACGGTTTGAATTGGGCTATTTTTCGGCACCAGAATGACTTCGGCTTTCGGCTTGGCGGGTTCGACGCCCACGTAGACCAGGTCGGCTCCGGCAGCCTGGGCAAAGATCGGCGGGATATCACCGGTGCTGCCCAGATCGATGCTGCCGATATTCAATGCTTCCAGCATTTGCGGGCCGGCTGGAAATTCTACCCAGGAGATTTTCGTCTGCGGATAGCGTTTTTCCAGTAGCTGATGGTTTTTTGCCAGCACCATGCTGATGCTACTTTTCTGATAGCCGATACGCAGTACGTCTGGCGCCGCGTCTGCGGCGTGAGCCAGTGTTGACAGAGAAAGCAGTCCGCTCAGCGCCAGCCACGAAGTGTGACGCTTTAGTAAATTAAACATGGGCCGCACCTCGCAGAGCGTTCAATGGTGGAAGCTGCACATCGCGGCGATGCAACGCCAGCCAGAAAGTGTCGAGTGCGCTGTCCAGGCGCAATTGCAGGTTTGGCGTAAACTGCGGCTTATGTTGATAATCGATGATCTGCGAATCGTCGGCAAAAACGCCGTGCAGGATCTCCTGGGCTTTGAGTGCGCTCAGCACCGGTTTCAGCGCGTAATCGACAGCCAACAGATGTGCAACTGTGCCGCCGGTCGCCAATGGCAGAACAACTTTTCCTTCCAGCGCGCGTTCAGGAAGCAGGTCGAGCAACGTTTTCAGAGCGCCAGAGTAAGCGGCTTTATATACAGGAGTGGCAACAATCAGTCCGTCAGCATCTTTTAACTGTTCGATAAACGCCTTCAGGGCTGGGCTGTCAAAGCGTGCATAGATCAGATCTTCTGGCTCAAAATTGTGAAGGTTCCAGTGGTAAACGTCGACATCCTGCCCGTTCAGTTTTTCTCGTGCATATTCCAGTAAGGCACTGGAGCGAGAGGGAAAGCGTGGGCTTCCCGCTAGGGTGATAACGCGCATAATTTATAAACTCTCCTTATAACTAATTGTTCGCTTTTATTTAACATTGATAACAATTTGTGCAGTCTGGCAGAGAGATTTTGTTTATCGAAATGATTTATACGGAATAGAAAAGCTGAAAAATGCATAAAACGAACCTCGGGAGGGAAACGTTTGCTATTTATTGCCACAGGTCAATTCCCTTTTTGCTCGCGATCGCACATAATACGCCCCCGGTTTGCACACCGGGAATCCAGGAGAGTTCATGTACTACCCCTTCGTTCGTAAAGCCCTTTTTCAGCTCGATCCTGAGCGCGCTCATGAATTTACATTCCAGCAATTACGTCGCATTACGGGCACGCCGTTTGAAGCGCTTGTCCGTCAGAAAGTACCCGCAAAGCCGGTTACCTGTATGGGGCTGACGTTTAAAAATCCGCTTGGCCTGGCAGCCGGGTTGGATAAGGACGGGGAGTGCATTGATGCACTTGGCGCAATGGGATTCGGCTCGATTGAGATAGGCACCGTGACGCCACGACCTCAACCGGGTAACGATAAGCCGCGCCTTTTCCGTCTGGTGGATGCAGAAGGTCTGATCAACCGTATGGGGTTTAATAATCTGGGTGTTGATAACCTGGTGGAGAACGTTAAGAAATCGCATTTTGACGGCATTCTGGGGATTAATATTGGTAAGAATAAAGATACCCCGGTAGAGAATGGCAAAGATGACTATCTGATTTGTATGGAAAAAGTCTATGCTTATGCTGGTTATATTGCGGTGAATATTTCCTCGCCAAATACCCCAGGATTACGCACGCTGCAATACGGCGAAGCGCTGGATGATTTGCTGACGGCAATTAAAAATAAACAAAACGATCTGCAAGCGATCCATCATAAATATGTTCCAGTGGCGGTAAAGATCGCGCCGGATCTTTCTGAGGAAGAACTGATCCAGGTGGCTGATAGTTTAGTTCGCCATAATATCGATGGCGTTATTGCCACTAACACAACACTCGATCGTTCTCTGGTTCAGGGAATGAAAAATTGCGATCAAATGGGTGGGTTGAGTGGTCGACCGCTGCAATTAAAAAGTACGGAAATTATTCGCATGTTGTCTCGTGAATTAAAAGGGCAACTGCCAATTATCGGTGTGGGCGGTATCGACTCCGTTATTGCTGCGCGTGAGAAAATAGCAGCGGGTGCTTCGCTGGTTCAGATTTATTCCGGCTTTATTTTTAAAGGTCCGCCGTTGATTAAAGAAATCGTCACCAATATCTGAACTTTGCCTTAATCAGACAACCAGGGCTTTATTTCTAGTCCTGGTTGTTTTATATTCCTTTACTGTTGCTTATTTAAACATTTTAGGCTTTTATTATTAGGGCAATTAACGAAGCGGAAAAAAGGATACTACCGCGACGGCGATGATTAAGGAAAGGAGAGAAACTGATGCGAATTAAACCTGACGATAACTGGCGCTGGTATTATGATGAAGAGCACGATCGTATGATGCTCGATTTAGCCAATGGCATGTTATTTCGCTCGCGTTTTGCTCGCAAAATGCTCACCCCTGATGCATTTTCTCCGTCCGGTTTTTGTGTTGATGATGCCGCACTTTATTTTTCTTTTGAAGAAAAATGCCGTTACCTGGATTTAGCCAAAGAACAAAAAGCTGAACTGGTGCTTAATGCGCTGGTGGCTATTCGTTATCTCAAACCGCAGATGCCAAAAAGCTGGCACTTTGTAGCGCATACCCTTAACTGGTCTCCGACCGTGGGAGATGCTGCCTGTGTCTGGTTAAGTGATACCGAAGAACAGGTGAATTTGTTAGTGGTTGAACCTGGTGAAAATGCCGCGCTTTGTCTGCTCGCACAGCCTGGAGTCGTTATTGCCGGACGCACGATGCAACTCGGTGACGCCATCAAAATTATGAACGACAGACTGAAACCGCAGATCCCTGCCGACAGTTTCAGCCTGGAGCAGGCGGTTTAACTCTCCAGCCTGATTGCCGTTTTCGGCACACAACTGCAGCAAAGAATCGTCCCGTCATCACCAATTGCTGTTTTTTTCAGCGGGCTGACTTCACCTTCTACCAGTCGAATTCGACAGCATCCGCAAATCCCCGCCCGACATGAATAGGGTACACGGATCCCTTGGTTTTCCAGTTGCTCAAGTAATACCTGCTGATTGTTTCCGCGAAAGGTTTGTCCCTGCCAGTCAATAAGTAGTGTTGCATCAGGAGACTGTTTTTCCGGTACGGTATCGTCAGATTCTGCCGCGCCATAGACTTTAGCTGGGGCGGTTGCCAGGATTTCGACTTCATCGCCAACACGGATCACGCCGCTGTTACGGGCAATGAGGTTTTGACCGAAATCGACGTCGCCGTTATCTGGCGCAGTACGGAAAGTTTGCAGTGTAGCCAGCGGTTCACCAGACGGGTGCTTCTGACCTTTTTCTGGGCTGACGGTGGTAAAAATACAACGGCTGCAGGGTTTGACGACGTCAAAGATAACGTCGCCAATGCGTATAACCTTCCAGGTATCTTCTTCCCATGCCGCGGCTCCCGAGACTACGAGATTGGGGCGAAACTGCTCCATCTTGACGCTTGCCGGGCAGCGCTGTTGTACGTCACGCAGTGATGCTTCATTAGTCAGGAGATAAGGAAAACCATCGGCGAAAGATAAAGGCACGCCAGCGTGGCGTTTTACCCGACGCGTCAGATGCGGACCAACCCAACGCAATTGTACTTCGCGGGAGAAAAAGCCGCTGAGCCACTGGTTGATCGCCGCCGGTGCGATACGCGCGGTAAAATGGTTTCCCCAGACTTCCGTTGGTGCATCCTGCGTGGCGAAGTCGGCAAAACGAACCAGTGCGCTACTGCCGTCTGGAGCTGTGAGATGCAGCCCGTCATGCAAAGGTGAGGGGGTGAAGCGTACCATCTGTGGGAACTGTCGGGCGGTGATGAACGTTCCGTCAGGTTCGGTAATCATAAATATGCGATCAAAGGCTAGACCGCTAACGTCTGCCAGGGCGTGTGTAAGCCCAATGCCGCGCATTGATTTAACCGGATGAATAAAAAGTCGGGTTAACGTTACCACTGTAAAGTCCCTCGAACGAAAATAAGCCTTCAACTTTATGACATGCGCGTGAGATTGGCTATAATGCGCAGCAATTTTCCTGGAGTAAAAGTGACATTATGAATTCTCTGTTTGCCAGTACGGCCCGTGGGCTGGAAGAGCTGTTAAAAACTGAACTGGAAAACCTCGGCGCCGTGGAGTGTCAGGTAGTTCAGGGTGGGGTCCATTTTAAGGGCGACACGCGGCTTGTTTACCAGAGCCTGATGTGGAGCCGCCTGGCCTCGCGCATTATCCTGCCGATGGGAGAATGCAAGGTCTACAGCGATCTTGATCTGTACCTCGGTGTTCAGGCAATCGACTGGACAGAGATATTTAATCCGGGGGCTACATTCGCAGTTCACTTTAGCGGCCTGAACGATACGATTCGTAACAGCCAGTACGGCGCGATGAAAGTAAAAGATGCGATTGTCGATGCCTTTACCCGAAAAAATCTCCCGCGACCGAATGTGGATCGCGAATCTCCTGATCTACGTATCAACGTCTGGTTGAATAAAGATACCGCCAGTATTGCGCTTGATCTGAGCGGTGATGGTCTGCACCAGCGCGGCTACCGTGAGCGTGCAGGGCAGGCACCAATCAAAGAGACGCTGGCTGCCGCGATTGTTATGCGTTCTGGCTGGCAGCCGGGGACACCGTTACTCGATCCAATGTGTGGTTCCGGTACGTTGCTGATTGAAGCGGCGATGTGGGCAACCGATCGTGCACCTGGCCTGCATCGTGGCTACTGGGGTTTTAGCGGCTGGGCACAACATGATGAAGCTGTCTGGCAAGAGGTTAAAGCTGAAGCACAGGTTCGTGCGCGTAAAGGACTGGCGGACTATACGTCGCATTTCTATGGATCCGATAGCGATGCTCGCGTCATTGAAAAAGCGCGCAGTAACGCCCGTCGCGCCGGTATTGGCGAGCTGATGACTTTTGATGTCAAAGATGTGGCTAAACTGAGTAATCCGCTGCCGAAAGGGCCGTATGGTACGGTTATCAGCAACCCGCCATACGGTGAACGTCTGGATAGCGAACCGGCGCTGATCGCGTTGCACAGCCTGCTGGGACGCACGATGAAAAACCAGTTTGGCGGCTGGAACCTGTCGTTGTTCAGCGCCTCCCCGGATTTGCTCAGCAGCCTGCAGCTTCGTGCTGATAAGCAGTTCAAAGCGAAAAATGGTCCGCTGGATTGTGTACAGAAAAACTATCACATTGCGGAAACGACAGCGGAGAGCAAACCTGCAACGGTGGCAGAAGACTATGCTAACCGTCTGCGTAAGAATATTAAGAAGCTGGAAAAGTGGGCGCGCCAGGAGGGGATTGAGTGCTATCGCTTGTATGACGCCGATCTGCCGGAATACAACGTTGCGGTAGATCGCTACGGTGACTGGGTAGTGGTTCAGGAATATGCGCCGCCGAAGACGGTTGATGCGCAGAAAGCGCGCCAGCGTCTGTTCGACATCATTGCCGCCACGCTGTCGGTGCTGGAGATCGCACCAAACAAACTGGTGCTGAAAACCCGTGAACGGCAAAAAGGGAAAAACCAGTATCAGAAGATGAATGAAAAGGGTGAATTCATTGAGGTTAGCGAGTACAACGCGCGCCTGTGGGTTAACCTGACCGACTATCTTGATACCGGTCTGTTCCTCGATCACCGTATTGCACGCCGCATGCTGGGCCAGATGAGCAAGGGTAAAGATTTCCTCAATCTGTTCTCTTATACTGGCAGCGCCAGCGTACATGCGGGATTAGGCGGTGCACGTAGCACCACAACGGTAGATATGTCACGCACCTATCTGGAGTGGGCGGAACGCAACCTGCGACTCAACGGGCTGAGTGGTCGTGCACACCGCTTAATTCAGGCCGACTGCCTGGGCTGGTTACGTGAAGCCAATGAACAGTTTGATCTAATCTTCATCGATCCACCGACGTTCTCTAACTCTAAACGTATGGAAGACTCGTTTGACGTGCAGCGCGATCATCTGGCGCTGATGAAAGATCTGAAACGTCTGCTGCGTAAAGACGGCACGATCATGTTCTCCAACAACAAACGTGGGTTCCGTATGGATCTTGATGGGCTGGCCGAGCTGGGACTGAAAGCACAAGAAATTACCCAAAAAACGCTTTCTCAGGACTTTGCCCGTAACCGTCAGATCCACAACTGCTGGCTGATCACCTCAGCCTGAAAGGAAAAGTAAATGTCATTAATCAGTATGCATGGTGCATGGCTGTCGTTTAGCGATGCGCCGCTTCTTGATAATGCAGAACTGCATATCGAGGATAACGAACGCGTCTGCCTGGTTGGCCGTAACGGCGCAGGCAAGTCGACGCTGATGAAGATCCTTAACCGTGAGCAGGGTCTTGACGACGGACGTATCATTTATGAGCAGGATTTGGTTGTGGCGCGTCTGCAACAGGATCCGCCGCGTAACGTGCAGGGTAGTGTCTACGATTTCGTCGCTGAAGGGATTGCAGAACAAGCGGTTTACCTCAAGCGTTACCACGATATCTCGCATTTGGTGATCACCGATCCGAGCGATAAAAACCTGCAGGAACTGGCGAAGGTTCAGGAACTACTGGATCATCACAATCTGTGGCAGTTGGAAAACCGCATTAATGAAGTACTGGAGCAGCTTGGGTTGGAGCCAGACATGGAGCTGGCATCGCTCTCTGGCGGCTGGCTGCGTAAAGCGGCGCTGGGCCGGGCGTTAGTCAGCAATCCGCGCGTATTGTTGCTGGATGAACCGACAAACCACCTGGATATTGAAACCATTGACTGGCTGGAAGGGTTCCTGAAAACCTTCAACGGAACAATTATTTTCATTTCCCACGACCGTTCGTTTATTCGCAATATGGCAACGCGTATCGTCGATCTCGATCGCGGCAAGCTGGTGTCATATCCGGGGGATTATGATCAATATCTGCTGGATAAAGAAGAAGCGCTGCGAGTAGAAGAGTTACAGAATGCGGAGTTTGATCGCAAACTGGCACAGGAAGAAGTCTGGATCCGCCAGGGTATTAAAGCGCGTCGTACCCGTAATGAAGGTCGCGTCCGTGCGCTGAAGGCAATGCGTAGGGAACGTGGCGAACGCCGAGAAGTGATGGGCACGGCGAAGATGCAGGTTGAAGAGGCGAGCCGCTCAGGCAAGATTGTCTTCGAGATGGAGAATGTTGATTACCAGGTTGAGGGTAAACAGCTGGTGAAAGACTTCTCCGCGCAGGTGCAACGTAGCGACAAGATTGCCTTAATTGGACCTAACGGCTGCGGTAAAACGACGCTGCTCAAGCTGATGTTAGGTCAGCTTCAGGCAGACAGCGGTCGTATTCATGTCGGGACAAAACTGGAAGTTGCTTATTTCGATCAACATCGTGCGGAACTCGATCCCGATAAAACCGTAATGGATAACCTTGCTGAAGGTAAGCAAGAAGTCATGGTTAATGGTAAGCCGCGTCATGTTCTGGGCTATCTTCAGGACTTCCTGTTCCATCCGAAACGTGCGATGACACCTGTGCGTGCTCTTTCCGGCGGAGAACGAAATCGTCTGCTGCTGGCGCGTCTGTTTTTGAAGCCCAGTAACCTTCTGATCCTCGATGAACCAACTAACGATCTTGACGTCGAAACTCTGGAACTGCTTGAAGAACTGATTGACGGCTATCAGGGCACCGTTCTGCTGGTGAGTCACGATCGTCAGTTTGTCGATAACACGGTTACCGAGTGTTGGATCTTCGAAGGCGGCGGCAAAATTGGTCGTTATGTGGGCGGTTACCATGATGCGCGTGGTCAGCAGACACAATATGTGGCGTTTAAACAGCCTGTAGCGAAAAAAACAGAGGAAGTTGCTGCCCCTAAAGCAGAAATTGTAAAACGCACGACTAGCAAACTAAGCTATAAACTACAGCGCGAACTGGAGCAGCTCCCCGTATTGCTTGAAGAGCTGGAAGCTAAACTGGAAACGTTACAGGCTCAGGTTGCTGACGCTGACTTTTTCAGCCAGCCGCATGAGCAAACGCAACAGGTACTCGCTAACCTGAGCGAAGCGGAACAAGAACTTGAGCAAGCCTTTGAGCGCTGGGAGTATCTTGAGTCTTTGAAGAATGGCGCATAATTAAAGGAGCACATATGTGCGAACATCACCATGCCGCGAAGCATATATTATGCTCGCAGTGTGACATGCTGGTGGCGTTACCTAGCCTTACGCATGGTCAGAAAGCGGCATGTCCACGATGTGGCACTACGTTAACCGTTGAGTGGGACGCGCCAAGACAGCGTCCCACTGCCTATGTTTTAGCGGCGCTTTTTATGCTGCTTTTATCCAACCTCTTTCCCTTTGTAAACATGAACGTAGCAGGGGTGAGAAGTGAAGTGACGCTGCTGGAGATCCCCAGCGTTCTCTTTTCAGAGAACTATGCCAGCCTCGGGACTTTCTTTTTATTATTCGTTCAAATGGTTCCCGCTTTTTGCTTGCTGACCATCTTGCTGCTGGTGAATCGGGTTCAGATGCCTGGCCGGCTTAAAGCCCGGTTAGCACGTGTCTTGTTCCAGTTAAAAAGCTGGGGAATGGCGGAAATCTTTCTTGCAGGGGTGTTAGTCAGCTTTGTTAAGTTGATGGCCTATGGCGATATTGGCGTGGGCAGCAGCTTCATTCCGTGGTGCTTCTTTTGTATTTTGCAACTACGCGCATTTCAGTGTGTCGATCGTCGCTGGCTGTGGGATGATATCGCACCCATGCCGGTTATTAAGCAAGTTTTAAAGCCTGGCGTTCCCGGTATTCGACAGGGGTTACGTTCATGTTCCTGCTGCACGGCTATTCTTCCTGCTGATGAACATGTCTGCCCCCGCTGTCAGACAAAAGGCTACGTTCGACGTAAAAACAGCCTACAGTGGACGCTGGCGTTATTGTTCACGTCGATCATGCTTTACCTTCCAGCCAATATTTTGCCGATCATGATCACCGATTTGTTAGGGTCAAAGCTGCCGTCAACGATTATTGAGGGTGTTGTTTTAATCTGGAGCGAAGGTTCATACCCGGTGGCTGCGGTAATATTTATCGCCAGTATTCTGGTGCCAACGCTAAAAATGATCGCTATTGCCTGGTTGTGTTGGGATGCGAAAGGGCATGGTAAACGTGACAGCGAGCGGATGCATTTCATTTATGAGGTCGTAGAGTTTGTTGGCCGCTGGTCAATGATTGATGTCTTTGTTATTGCGGTACTCTCTGCGCTGGTGCGCATGGGAGGGTTGATGAACATTTATCCTGCAATGGGTGCTTTGATGTTTGCTTTAGTCGTCATTATGACAATGTTTTCTGCGATGACGTTCGATCCACGTCTGTCGTGGGACCGTGAACCAGAACCAGATCATGAGGAGTCCTGACAGCATGGAATCTAAAAGTGGGGAAGCCAAAGTGCAGAAGGTGAAGAACTGGTCACCCGTATGGATATTTCCGATCGTCACTGCGCTCATCGGCGCATGGGTGCTGTTTTATCATTACAGTCATCAGGGGCCGGAAGTCACGTTGATCACGACCAATGCTGAAGGTATCGAAGGTGGTAAGACAACGATTAAAAGCCGCAGCGTTGACGTCGGCGTGGTTGAGAGCGCGACGCTGACAGATGATTTAACTCATGTAGAGATTAAAGCCCGCCTCAATTCTGGTATGGAAAAGCTGCTGCATAAAGATTCAGTCTTTTGGGTGGTGAAGCCACAGGTGGGACGTGAAGGCATCAGCGGTTTAGGTACGTTGTTATCCGGGGCTTATATTGAACTGCAACCCGGGAATAAAGGTAGCAGACTGGAAAACTACCAACTGTTGGACTCTCCTCCGCTGGCACCACCAGATGCGAAGGGGATCCGTGTAATCCTCGACAGTAAAAAAGCCGGCCAGTTAAGCCCTGGCGATCCGGTACTGTTCCGGGGATATCGCGTGGGGTCGGTTGAGACCAGTATGTTTGATGCGCAAAAACGTACGATCAGCTATCAGCTTTTCATCAATGCACCAAACGATCGCCTGGTGACAAGCAACGTACGCTTCTGGAAAGACAGCGGAATTGCAGTGGATCTCACCTCGGCAGGCATGCGTGTGGAAATGGGTTCTCTTACCACGTTGTTTGGCGGCGGAGTCAGTTTTGATGTACCGGAAGGACTAGAGCAAGGCCAGCCGGTTGCGCAGCAGGCCTCATTTACTCTCTATGATGATCAAAAAAGTATTCAGGATTCCCTGTACACAGACCATATCGATTACCTGATGTTCTTTAAGGATTCGATTCGTGGGTTGCAACCAGGAGCACCGCTTGAGTTCCGAGGTATTCGCCTTGGTACAGTAAGCAAAGTGCCTTTCTTTGCACCGAATATGCGCCAGGTCTTCAACGATGATTACCGCATTCCGGTGCTGGTACGTATTGAGCCTGAACGCCTGAAAGCGCAGTTAGGTGAAGATACTGATGTCGGTGCCCATCTGGCTGAATTGCTCAAACGTGGATTAAGAGGATCGTTGAAGACAGGGAACCTGGTAACGGGGGCTCTGTATGTCGATCTCGACTTCTATCCGAAAGATCCGCCGATTACGGGTGTGCGTGAGTTTAATGGTTATCAAATTATCCCGACTGTTAGCGGTGGCCTGGCGCAAATCCAACAGCGTTTAATGGAAGCGCTGGATAAGATAAACAATCTGCCGTTGAACCCGATGATTGAGCAGGCGACCAGTACACTGACGGAAAGCCAGCGTACGATGAAGCATTTGCAAACCACGCTGGATAACATGAATAAGATAACCGGTAGCCAGTCGATGCAGCAGCTTCCGGCGGATATGCAGAACACGCTGCGCGAGCTTAATCGTAGTATGCAAGGCTTCCAGCCTGGTTCCGCGGCCTACAACAAGATGGTGGCAGATATGCAACGTCTTGATCAGGTTCTGCGTGAACTGCAGCCGGTGCTGAAAACGCTGAACGATAAGAGCAATGCGCTGGTATTTGAAGCGAAGGATAAAAAAGATCCAGAGCCGAAGAGGGCGAAACAATGAAAAAGTGGCTAGTGGTGATTATGGCGGTCTGGCTGACGTCATGCAGCTCCAGTGGAGAAAATAAAAGCTATTACCAGCTTCCCATTGCGCAGGGCGGTGTGCAGAGTACGGCCAATCAGGGGAACCGTCTGCTGTGGGTTGAGCAGGTAGCGGTGCCGGATTATCTGGCGGGAAATGGGGTTGTGTACCAGACCAGCGATGTTAAGTACGTCATTGCCAACAGTAATCTTTGGGCCAGTCCGTTAGATCAGCAATTGCGCAATACGCTTGTCGCCAACCTCAGTATGCAGTTGCCGGGATGGGTTGTTGCTTCTCAGCCTCTGGGAAGCACACAGGACACGCTTAATGTGACGGTGACAGGCTTCCATGGCCGCTATGACGGGAAGGTGATAGTGAGCGGCGAATGGCTGCTGAACCATCAGGGACAGCTGATCAAGCGTCCGTTCCACATCGAAGCCGTACAGACTCAGGATGGCTATGATGAGATGGTGAAGGTTCTGGCTACTGCCTGGAGCCAGGAAGCGACGGCTATCGCTCAAGAGCTGAAAAGGATCCCTTAAGTTTAAATAATTGTAAATTTTACCGCCTCTGGTTTAGTGCCCGGGGCGGTTTTTTTTATTTTTTTAGCGGTTGAGATAGCTGTTCTGACAGCAAATTTTTGTACAAATGATTTACCAGCTAGCTCACAAATATGACACTGGCGTGAATTTTGCGCATTGACGGGCATGATGTTTCGGGGTATTCGTTTAGTGTGATTGCATACTTAGTAATCACTGTTTTCTTTTCCACCAGACCTAAAAATGAGGGAAACGAGGCATGAAGAGACAAAAACGAGATCGCCTGGAACGGGCACATCAACGTGGTTATCAGGCCGGCATTGCCGGACGCTCAAAAGAAATGTGTCCCTATCAGACGCTGAATCAAAGGTCATACTGGCTGGGAGGCTGGCGAGAAGCCATGGGGGATAGGGTGTTAATGGCCTGATTCTGTCTCTTTAGATAAAAGAAACCTCCGCACGCGGAGGTTTCGCCTTTTTGTAGGCCCGATAAAACGTAATAACGTCGCTATCAGACAGTCTACGCAGTCCTGAATCAGAACGCAGAAGTATCCTGGAAAAGACCTACTTTCAGATCATTAGCCGTGTAGATCAGACGACCATCAACCAGCACTTCACCATCAGCCAGGCCCATGATCAGACGACGGTTAACGATGCGTTTGAAGTGGATGCGGTAAGTGACTTTCTTCGCGGTCGGCAGAACCTGGCCAGTAAACTTCACTTCGCCTACGCCCAGTGCACGGCCTTTACCTTCGCCGCCCAACCAGCCGAGATAGAATCCAACCAACTGCCACATAGCGTCCAGACCCAGGCAGCCTGGCATCACCGGATCGCCGATAAAGTGGCATCCGAAGAACCACAGGTCCGGGTTGATATCCAGTTCAGCTTCAACATAACCTTTGTCGAAGTTACCACCGGTTTCGGTCATCTTGACGACACGGTCCATCATCAGCATGCTTGGTGCAGGCAGTTGTGGGCCTTTTGCGCCAAACAGCTCACCGCGACCAGAGGCAAGAAGGTCTTCTTTTGTATAGGATTCGCGTTTATCTACCATGTTCTCTGTAAGCCTTATTTTATTGAAGCACGCAGGATAGCTAACACGTGTACGCTGAACAAGTCCGATCAGTTCGGAATAAATGCATTCAGCCAACGTAGCGGCCAGGGGAAACGATGACGGCCTTCCTGTTGCGTTGCCGTAGCAATGCGCTCCTGGATAGTTTGCATCAGCGTTGTCTGGCCTTCACCATCCCACACAAGATTTAACAAAAGCGGCAGCGCATCGGTCACGTCGTCCACCGCCCAAATAGTGAATTTTTCTTCTTCAACGGCCTGTAGCAGAGCTGGTTGTAGACTCAGGTGCCTGACGTTGGCTGAAGGAATAATGACACCCTGAGTACCGGTTAATTCACGCTGCTGGCAGATAGTAAAGAAGCCTTCAATTTTCTCATTCAGACCACCGACAGGCTGTGCACGACCGAACTGATCAACAGAGCCGGTAATCGCAATGCTTTGATTTACAGGCACATCTGCGAGAGCGCTGATCAGCGCGCACAGTTCTGCCATTGATGCACTGTCGCCATCCACTTCGCTGTACGATTGCTCGAAAGTCAGTGAGGCAGAAAACGGGATCTGCTGTTCAAGCTGTAGCTCCGACATCAGGAAAGCCTGCATTATCATCATGCCTTTAGCATGAATATTTCCGCCAAGCTCGGCTTTACGCTCGATATCAGTAAATTCGCCATCGCCAATATGAACGACGCAACTGATACGTGACGGTTCACCAAATGCGCGTGGATGACCCGGAAATTCAATCACTGACAGGGCATTGATTTGACCAATACGCTCACCTTCAGTCTCGATAAGGATCTGCTCTTGCAGGATCTCATCCTGCATACGTTCGGCGAGAAAACCTTCCCGCCATTCACGCTGTGCAAGCATCAGGCTGAATTGTTCGGCGTTGCAAGTATCCCCATCACATAAAGGAGCTACTTCCTTAAGCTGTCGGATGATCCACAGTGGGTTAAGCGGCAAAGTATCCTGCTCACCGGTGTAGCGAACAGCTTCACGGATCAATACCTGCCAGGCATCAGGGGCGGGGTAAGGCAGAGCGTTGCGTCTGGCGGTATGCGTCACCCATTGACACCATTGCGTCATGGTTTCGGCATCCACTATCTGCAAATTATCTTCAAACTCGCTATAAATTGCCTGCTCTGCCAGTTCCGGCTCCATTTCCTGGAAGTCTGCCAGTGATTCGCGCTCTCCCACTAACACCACTTTCATTTTAAGCGGCATAGAAGGAACGGAGACAGGAAGCGGGCGAGACTCATCAAAGGCCACCCAGTCAAAGCGCTCGTGGCTGACAATGGCTTTCAGGCGCATCCACAGCAGTGGTTGAGCCAGAAGCGTGCGTAATGAGATAACCAGTATGCCGCCGTTGGCCTTATGTACCAGACCCGGTTGCAGGGTAATTTCGCCATTAAACTGGCGCAGGCAGCCAAACAGTTGTTCGGCTTCAACCCAGTCAGCATTTACCACCTGAGTTAAGGTCGCAAAATTGTCTTCTGCATTTTCTGCTTCACGGTAACGAATAGTGTGGCCAGAGATATCGTAGTGACCCCCGGTCAGGCTTCCGGCATCCATGTGCAATGTGCGTGCAGCTGATGAAATAAGATTGAGATACTCAAGCTCTTCCGGCGCTTTCACCAGCATAAAGGAGGACGTCGTCCAGTGCTGAAGAAGTTGCTCTAGCGCAAATTGTAAACGTGGCTGAGTATCATTGAGTAAGGTGTCGGTTTCGTCAGTGACGTGCGGCTGTGCAAATATTTCCTGATAACTGTCGGTATCAGGAACCAGATCACGCCATGCAAGTTTCGTAATGGTCAAAGTTGATGTTTTTTAGTCTGTTGTAAAAAACGAGATTATACCGTAACCGTCAGCACTGCACACGCGGAAAGCACGGCTAAACAGATGCGATGACGCGCGACAGTTCACAGGCTGGATATTCTTTTCTTCAGATGCCCAAAAAGCTGATATTCTGATAAGAGTTACACGGTAACATTGAGATCGCAATGAAATATCAACAACTTGAAAACCTTGAAAGCGGCTGGAAATGGAAGTACCTGGTGAAGAAGCATCGTGAGGGGGAGTTGATTACCCGTTACGTGGAAACCAGCGCTGCCGAAGAAGCCGTTGATTTGTTGCTAACCCTCGAGAATGAGCCGGTTCGGGTCAATGCCTGGATTGATGAACACATGAACTCTGCGCTGCAAAATCGTATGAAACAGACTATACGGGCGCGGCGTAAACGGCATTTTAATGCTGAACATCAGCATACGCGTAAGAAATCTATCGATCTGGAGTTCATCGTCTGGCAGCGATTAGCCGGACTTGCGCAACGGCGCGGCAAAACGCTTTCAGAAACGATCGTGCAACTGATTGAGGATGCAGAGCATAAAGAGAAGTACGCCAACAAAATGTCCACGTTGAAACAGGATTTGCAGGCATTGTTGGGAAAAGAGTAGGCAATGATATTTTCAATGTGTTGAGCAATGGTGTTCTTCAGATAAAAAAAACCCCGCATAGCGGGGTTTTTTTATAAGACGAAAACTTAAGCCTGAGGCTGAGTTACAACGTCTTTGATGCCTTTAACTTCGATCTCAACGCGACGATCCGGAGCCAGGCAGTCGATCAGTGCAGCGCGAGCTTTCACGTTGTCACAGGTGTTGCCGGTAACCGGGTTGGATTCGCCCATACCACGTGCGGAGATTTTGTCAGAAGGAATACCTTTAGAGATCAGGTAATCAACAACGGACTGAGCACGTTTCTCAGACAGACCCTGGTTGTAAGCGTCAGAACCGATGCGGTCAGTGAAGCCCAGAACCACTACGGAACCGTCTTTCGGATCCAGGTTGCTCAGCTGGCTGTACATCTGATCCAGAGCCTGCTGGCCTTCTGGTTTCAGAGTTGCTTTGTTGAAGTTGAACAGAACGTCAGACTTCAGGGTGAAGTGCTTGGTCTGTACTTCTGGAGCCGGAGCCGGAGCCGGAGCAACTACTGGAGCTACTTCACCCTGGCCGAAGCGGTAAGAAACACCAACGCTCAGCAGGCCGTTATCCGGACGACCACCAACGGTGTTCGCGTCACCGATGTTGTTGGTCCACTGGTATTCCAGACGGGTAGCGATTTCAGGAGTAATTGCATACTCTACGCCGCCAGCGAATACTGGGGATACACCAGTGTCGTGGTCTTTGAAGCCTTCGTTGTTTTTAGCGTCTGCACGCCAAACCATACCACCCAGACGAGTGTAAACGTCCAGATCGTCAGTGATTGGGTAACCCAGTTTAGCGGTCAGCTGAACGCCCTGAGCTTTGAAAGCGCCGTTTTGATGAGTAGAGTCGGTGTAGCCTTTGTACGGCATACGACCTAACCAATCGTAACCCATTTCAAAACCAACGTACGGGTTAACCTGATAACCACCGAACGCACCAGCACCCAGTTGGCTTTCATGGGTAGGACCAGCGTTGTTGATCTGGTTGTTGCCGATATCATGGTACTGAGACCAGCCCAGTTTAGCACCGGTGTACCAAGTGTTATCTTTCGGAGCGGCCTGCGCCACGGTAGCGAAACCAGCCAGTGCCACTGCAATTGCGATAGCTGTCTTTTTCATTTTATGCGCCTCGTTATCATCCAAAATTTGCCATGAATATCTCCAACGAGATAACACGGTTAAATCCTTCACCCGGGGACCAGTTCAATAGTTACTCTACCGATATCTGCGGCTTAAGCCGAGCACCCCTGGCGATGTAAAGTCTACAACGTAGTTGAAAACTTACAAGTGTGAACTCCGTCAGGCATATGAAAAAAAAAAGCTTGTATACACAATATTTAACATTTATGGATGATTAATTGTACTGCAAACATCGTGGAAACCGCTTCACACAGGCGTTCTCACAAAAAAAGTGTTAAAGCTCAAAGTCGAATTTGGACATGAAAAAAAATTCCAGGATAATTCCTAATTTTACTCAATGATACAAATTCGAGTGAATTTTTAGCCCAGAATGCTGTCTCCCGGCAAGAGACTGCGCACGAACAGGACGCATGATAAATCCCATCGCATTTCCCTCATCTG
This sequence comes from Citrobacter sp. Marseille-Q5395, assembly GCF_947057495.1. NCBI lineage: Bacteria > Pseudomonadati > Pseudomonadota > Gammaproteobacteria > Enterobacterales > Enterobacteriaceae > Citrobacter > Citrobacter sp. Marseille-Q5395. The sequence continues at coordinate 29,032 of NZ_CAMSEL010000022.1, forward strand.
CAGCTTTTACCAGTTCAGTATGTTCATCTTCCGTTAATTCTTCGGTCAGCCAGCCGATTACCACACTGTAATTGCCTGTTCGCAAAGCGCGAACCATTGACTCCAACGTATGGCACGGTGAGAGTTGGCTAATTTGCATGACTTTTGTTAAAGGCAGCCCTGCAGACTGTACCCATTCACGGCTCAATTTTTGCTGAGGTGTAAGCCAAAGCTGCCAGCGCGATTGCTGCCCTAATTGCTGAAGCAGGGGGAGCAGCAGTAATTGCGTCATCATGGGCTGGTCCTCGCGATAGACCACTTCACTGATAAGCCCGGCGGTAACGTTCTCTGAAGAAACGCGCGCAATATTGCTTGATGTGGAAGAGAACGACGAAGAACGATTTGCGTAGCCTGAAGTGTACATAATCAATCCAGCCCTGTGAGTTACTGTATGAATATACAGTAACCCTGCTATCCATAAAGATCAACTTTATTTTCGGAAACTGGTTCGCAATTTTTCGCTGTCATAACAGCAAAAACAAAATTCATCTTGCTCCCTGAGAATAAGTTGCCTATTTTCGTCATTAACGGATCCGCTACTGCAAATCATTCTCTTATATTATGATTTAAAAGGATTTTTATGAAAAAGCTCTCTTATGACAAGATCTATAAATCACAAGAATGCCTGGCCTCTTTGGGGACGATTCGCTATCGCTCATTGTTTGGTAGCTACAGTCTAACGGTTGAGGATACGGTCTTTGCAATGGTCGCCAGCGGTGAGTTGTACCTTCGAGCTTGTGAGCAGAGCGTACAGTACTGTGTAAAACATTCGCCAGTCTGGCTGACGTTTATGAAGCGCGGACGACCGGTTATTCTCAATTACTACAAGGTGGACGATGCTTTGTGGCGAAACCAACAACAGTTGGTGTCTTTATCGAAGTTTTCGCTGGATGCAGCAGTGAAGGAAAAACAGAGCCGCTTTTTGCAACACCGCCTGAGAGAGCTGCCGAACATGACATTTCATCTCGAGACTCTGCTTAACGAAGCGGGTGTTAACGATGAAAGTACATTGCGTATGCTGGGAGCTCAAATGTGCTGGCTTAAATTACGGCAGATTAATCCTGCTCTGACAGTGAAAATACTCTATGCCCTCGAAGGGGCGATTGGCGGGGTCCATGAGGCGGCGCTCCCGGCGATTCGTCGCCAGGAGCTTGTTGAGTGGGTACGCTCACTTACTCCGGAACTGGAGTATTAGACGGCAAGGCGGCAATTTGCTGCTGGAGTCGCCTGATTTCCGGTAGCAATGCAATCAATAACCCAACTTGCTGAACGACCAGCGGTTCTTTACTGTCCGGGCGCGGTTCAAGATGCTGAATCCGTTGCTTCAGACCTTCAAGTGCCTGGTATACGCGTTGCTCATCAGCTGGCTGATGATGAAGCGCATCATCTACATAGCAGACGGCATCATCCAGTAACGCCAGAACGTCCGGGTTGGTAAGTTGTTCCCGGTGTGCACCCAGAGCCGAAATATAGCTGGTAAAAGTATGGTTGAGGCACAGCAAGCGGAATGCTGTTTCCCGCGTTTGTGCTGTGACGTCAGGTTCACTCGACATATTCGACACTACGGACGCAAGCTCAGCATCGCGATTATGTGCATCACGTCGGGCAATACGGTATGCGAGCCGATTATCACGACCCTGATGATATTGTTCGAGAATAGCGTCGAGGTAACGACAGTTCGCGTCAGTTGCTCGTTCAATTACTCGTGGCAGATTACGAAAACGCCAGTCTGGCCAGATAAAACTGACGGCCGCCCAGGCGATTGCGCAGCCGATCAACGTATCAATTACGCGTGGCAGGGCGACTTCGAAACCTTCGCCAAGCAGGTTAAAGCACAGCAGTACCAACAGAGTGATAAACATAGTTGCATGAGCATACTGTACGTTGCGAAATGCAAAAAAGAGCACGCCAGTAATCACTAATAGTATCAGTTGCCCTTCAAGTGAGGGAACGAACCACAAAATAGGCAAGCCGATGGCTATTCCCACTAGTGTGCCGATAATCCTTAGTGCCAGGCGATGGCGGGTGGCGTTGTAGTTAGGCTGACAGACAAACAGACTGGTCAGCAGGATCCAGTACCCATGGTTCATTCCAGTGATCTGAATAATGGCGTAACCGACGCAGAGCACCAGTGACATGCGGATAGCATGGCGAAAAAGGGCGGATTCAGGTGTGAAATTACGGCTCAGACGCAACCAGATGTCGCTGAAACCATGTGGGCTGTCATCAGCAAGCTGATTTTCTGATTCATTACGCGAGATTGCCTGAGCCTGTTCGGACTCAATGGTAGCCAGCTGTGCGTCGATGGCACGCAGGTTTGAGAGCAAAAATCCCAGTGTATTGAGCAGATCTGAAGGGGCACCGTTAGTGCGCATACGCTCGAGTGCGGCGTCTATATGCGTAAAGGCGCGTTCAAAGTGTGGATCGTGCTGGTATGGGGTGCGCAAGATAATGCAGCGCGACAACTGTGTGCAGGCTTGTCCCTGCATTGACATTAATCTCTGGAAGCGAAACATCACGTCGCTGTGACGGAAATGGTCGCGAAGCGTTTGGTATTGAATATGCGAGGAACTTGCGCGCTCGTGGATATCCTGTGCCACAAAATAATAATGCAGTGTACGACGTGTTCCCCGCTGCCCTCGGTCACCGCGCAGGCGGGTCAGTAATGACACTTTAGTTTGGTTTAGCGTGGCCATTAGTTGCCCATTGGCCAGCGCTAAGTCATAGAGCGGTGCCTGACTTTCATCTTCGATATCAGGATCGAAAAGACGCGATTTCAGCTCCAGATAGTGCGCTAATTGTTCGTAGCTACGAGCCAAATTATCCTGCAGGGGGCGAATCGGGAACAAGAGATGTCCGGTCAGCGTAAGCAGGTTGTACCAGATGGCGCCAGCGAGCAGAAGTATCGGTTGCTGATACCACTGATCATAGAGTGAAGTCCCCAGCATGGTATAAATCGCGATGAGCAATGCCCCAAAGGCGATTGTCGCATAACGCTGGCCTAATCCACCCAGCAGAATAAATCCGCTAGTGGAGATGGTTAATCCAATGGCAAAAAGCCATGGCCAGGGGAAGAGCAGTTCGACGGAGGCAGAGGCAATAAAGAAGCAGATCAGCGTAATGATCAAATTGCGTAGTCGTCCCGCAAGACGATCGTCCAGATCGGTAAGCGCAGCAGCAACCATGCCCAGTGTGAGTGGGATAGTGAGTTTTACGTCGCCCAACCACCAGGGCAGAGCCGTTGTGCCGCAAAGCGCGATGAATATCCGCACGTAATACAGCCAGGTGCTGTTCCAGGTATAGCGTTTGAGCAGAGGACTTAACATAAAGACCATGCGTCCTGATTATTCAAAGCGGCGACGCGCATTGGCTTCGCGAGCTGCGCGGGCAGTTTCTACTGACACCACGCGACGTCCGACGGGCCAGAGTGCAATCGCGGCGATCTTAAAGTTCGCAATGCCTACAGGAATACCAATAATCGTAATGCACTGGGCAATACCGGAGACAATATGCATCAGGCACAACCACCAGCCGAAGAAAATCAGCCAAAAAATATTGAGTAATGTCCCGCCGGTATTCATCAGTACACTTTGACCTGCTGGGTTGAGTTCATCAACATGAATCGCTTCGTTGCCAAAAGGGAACAATGAGAGGCGAGTTATCTCCCAGCACGAACGGGTCAAGGGCAGGGTGAAAATAAGCACGATACTGACCAGCGTAGCCAGTAACCAGGCTAAGGTAGTGGCGAACCCGCCCAGCACAAAATTTAAAATATTCAGAACAGTACGCATAAACTCTCGGTTAACTCTGGTTTTCAGTGAATTTGGCAATTGTAACGTTTTTTTGGGCTGGAGCACGTTTTCTCTGGCGGTTACACTGATAAGTAAACCTCTTCGTGTGGATCCGCGTAAGTCTTATGGAACTGAAAGCAACTTCTCTTGGAAAACGTCTGGCGCAACACCCTTACGATCGAGCCGTTATTCTCAATGCCGGGATAAAGGTTTCCGGCGATCGTCATGAGTATCTTATTCCATTCAATCAGTTACTGGCTATACATTGCAAACGAGGCCTTGTCTGGGGGGAGTTGGAGTTTGTGCTTCCGGAAGATAAGGTTGTACGCCTGCACGGTACAGAGTGGGCTGAAACTCAGCGTTTCCATCACCATTTGAATACACTCTGGCAGCAGTGGAGCCAGGAGATGAGCGAAGTGGCAGCCGGTGTTTTGCAGGAGCAACTGCAGGCGATAGCCGTTCGTACCGGGGAGAATAAATGGCTGACGCGTGATCAAACCTCTGGGTTACAACAGCAGATCCGCCGCGCCTTTGCCGCGTTGCCTCTACCGGTTAATCGATTAGAAGAATTTGATAATTGTCGTGAGGCATTACGACAATGTCAGGCCTGGTTGAAGGACATTGAAGTGTGTCGTTTACAACATAATCAGGCGTATACCGACGCAATGTTGGCGGAGCATGCTGAGTTCTTTGCACATATCGAATCCTCGCCGCTGAATGCGGCCCAGGCGCGAGCGGTAGTAAATGGTGAGAAATCACTGTTAGTGCTCGCGGGAGCCGGAAGCGGCAAGACCTCTGTTTTGGTGGCTCGCGCTGGGTGGCTGTTGATGCAGGGGGAAGCCGTTGCTGAACAGATTCTGCTGTTAGCCTTTGGTCGCAAAGCAGCCCAGGAGATGGATGATCGTATCCGCGAGCGACTGCATACAGAAGAGATCAGCGCACGGACGTTTCACTCGCTGGCGCTACATATCATTCAGCAGGGCAGTAAAAAAGTTCCAACGGTAAGTAAGCTTGAAAACGATACTGCCGCGCGGCATAAACTCTTTATCACCACCTGGCGTCAGCAGTGCAGCGAGAAAAAGGCGCAGGCCAAAGGCTGGCGGCAGTGGTTAGAAGAGGAGATGCAGTGGACTGTGCCTGAGGGCAATTTTTGGGACGACGAAAAGTTGCAGCGTCGTTTGGCCACAAGATTAGATCGTTGGGTTGGACTTATGCGCATGCATGGCGGAGCACAGGCTGAAATGATTGCCAATGCCCCGGAGGAAATTCGCGATCTGTTCAGTAAACGCATTAAACTGATGGCGCCGCTGCTTAAGGCCTGGAAGGGAGCTCTGAAGGAAGAAAATGCTGTCGATTTTTCCGGGTTGATCCATCAGGCAATTGTCATTCTGGAAAAGGGGCGCTTTATCAGCCCCTGGAAACATATTCTGGTCGATGAATTTCAGGATATTTCCCCACAGCGTGCCGCTCTGGTGGCTGCATTACGTAAGCAAAACTCGCAGACCACTTTGTTTGCGGTGGGGGATGACTGGCAGGCGATTTATCGTTTTAGCGGCGCGCAGCTTTCGTTGACTACCGCATTCCATCATACCTTTGGCGAGGGTGATCGCTGTGACCTGGATACTACATACCGTTTTAATAGCCGCATTGGCGAGGTCGCAAACCGGTTTATCCAAAAAAACCCACATCAGCTTGCGAAACCGCTCAACAGCCTGACGTCAGGGGATAAAAAAGCGGTGACGCTGTTGGAGGAAAGTCAGCTGGATTTATTGCTGGATAAGCTTTCTGGATTTGCGAAAGCTGAAGAGCGAATTCTGGTGTTGGCGCGTTACCATCATCTAAAACCCGCCAGTCTGGAAAAAGCGGCTACTCGCTGGCCCAGGCTACAGCTTGAATTTATGACTATCCATGCCAGTAAAGGGCAGCAGGCAGATTACGTTATTGTCGTCGGGCTGCATGAAGGAAATGATGGTTTTCCGGCGCCGGCCCGCGAGTCAATTATGGAAGAGGCGTTGCTTCCTGTTGTTGAAGACTTCCCTGATGCAGAAGAGAGAAGGTTACTGTACGTGGCGCTAACACGTGCGCGGCATCGGGTATGGTTACTGTTTAACAAAGACACGCCGTCGTGTTTTGTCGATGAACTTAAACAACTGGATGTACCGGTAAGCAGAAAACCCTGATAAGCAGGCGGCATGTACCGCCTGCCTGACGATTATTTGAGGCGCTCTGCCAGGTAACGGGCGTAATCCGGGATCAGGATTTCTGTCGCATCGCTGAAGTTTGGCGACTGGATGATAAAATCGGCGGTAGAAACGTTGGTCGCGACCGGAATGTTCCAGACCGTGGCCAGGCGCAATAGGGCTTTTACATCAGGATCGTGAGGGACGGCATTGAGCGGATCCCAGAAGAAGATCAGCACATCGATTTTCCCTTCAGAGATCAGCGCGCCCACCTGTTGGTCGCCGCCCATTGGGCCGCTCAGCATAGCATTTACATCCATACCAGTAGCGCGTTGAATTAAGTTTCCTGTCGTTCCTGTCGCGTAGAGAACGTGTTTTTCCAGCAACGGTTGGTGGCGTTCTACCCAGCTCATCAACATCTGTTTACAGTGATCATGTGCAACCAGCGCAATATGCTTGCGCGCTGGCAAAGTGCGAGTCGTCAATTCCATAGTACAGCTCCCAAGTTAACCTCGTTACAGAGTACTGGAAGCACTTGACGCTGCAAGAGAAAGACAAAAAAAATGCGTATATGAACATAAATGTCATGAAGGTGGCTGTTTTTGCGCCCATTGCAAAAAGTTACTTCGCGTTTGTGAGTCGGCTTGCTGAAACCAATATTTTAAACGCTGCTCGGTGAGTGTTTGCGACTGAGGCGGAACCCGGTCCAGTTCAGAAACTCCGGAGAGCAATGAGCTGTCATCTGCCATCATTGGGGCAAATTGCGGTAACGAGGCATGCCTGGCGGCTTTGTTATAGCGCTCAGTCTCAATTTCATAATCCACGATTTTTGCCTTTGAAGTGATCGCCATAATATCCAGTTTCACTGGAATGGGCATGGAGTCCCCGTCAAGCAATTCGACGCGCGGGGCGCTATCAAAATGTGTTGCGTCACGCTCGTTGCTCAGGCGCGGAAGATGAAAATTAACCTGACTGACCATTTGAGTATTAAAGCTGATGACCAGTGGTGGGGAAATATAGAGGCGTTCTTCATGGCTGGACAGGCGGATAGTTTTCTCTACGCGAAAAACAAGCTGATGGGGGCCATTCTCAAGCTCAATACTGTCGGCACCACGCAGTAATGAGCTTGAGACCTTTTTTCCGTCCAGTACCAGTAGATCAATATCATTAGACAAACGTAGTGAGGTGGCCAAAACGGTTACCGGCAAACACAGGGCAATCAAGACTGTCACAATGCCGGCTCTCATAGGTTTCTCCTGTCCAGAAAATGCCTGAGTAAGATGTATCAAAATTTTTCGGTAATCATGTTTACTAACATATAGACATATTTGTCAGTTTAGCTCTCATGCGCCAGTATGGGATGAATGGTTGCAACGTCAGGTTTGTCGTACACTTTGCAAAACAGCCTGGAGGAAGATAATGAAAGAGACCGATATTGCTGGCATTTTGACATCCACCCGTACGATTGCGCTGGTGGGCGCGAGTGATAAACCCGAGCGCCCTAGCTACCGGGTGATGAAATATTTGCTCGATCAGGGCTATCACGTTATCCCCGTTTCACCCAAGGTTGCCGGGAAAACGCTGCTGGGACAGCAGGGCTATGCGACCCTTGCAGATGTACCTGAGAAAGTGGATATGGTGGATGTCTTCCGTAATTCAGAAGCAGCTTGGGGCGTTGCGCAGGAGGCAATTGCCATTGGGGCGAAAACTTTATGGATGCAGCTAGGGGTGATCAATGAACAGGCGGCTGTGCTGGCACGTGATGCCGGTATGGCGGTGGTGATGGATCGTTGTCCGGCAATTGAGATCCCTCGACTCGGGCTGGCGAAGTAAGCCTGTGTTATTGCCGAATGGCGCGTTACTTATCCGGCCTGCGGTTCGTGGCCGGATAAGACGCGTAAGCCCGATAAACGAAGCGTCATCGGGCAAGTGCTAAAATCAGTTGCGCAGGCGTGGAGCCTGAAGCTGTTTGCGGATTGTCCGCGCCAGTTCATCCATTGAGGGTTGCTCCGGATGCTCTTCCTGTAGCTCACTGCTCAACTGTGCTTCCGCCAGATACGTATGTACTGGCAGGCCATTATCATCTTCCATCACCACGTGATACCAAGGAGCGGCGCGAAGTTCGTCGTTTACCGCCAACTCATCGGGTGACGGTTCATCAAGCGAATATTCCGGGTCGATATCCACGACCACTCCGAGGTAACCTAACAGGGAATGGCGGACCTGCTGGCCGATACCGAATTTGCTGGCAATCATAGTCACCTCCCGGGAAATAGATACCCTTTATGTAAGGGTAATATTCCACTTTTCAAGTTACATGATGCGACAGGCAAACCCTTTCAGATACAGCCCTTCCGGGTAGGTAGCGATCACCGGATGATCGGCGGCCTGACGGAACTGCTCTATAAATTGTATATCACGACCAGCATCTATTGCGGCATCAGCGATGATTTTCTGAAATAAATCGGTGGTCATCAGGCCGGAGCAGGAGAATGTCAGCAGCACACCGCCAGGATTCAGAAGCTGAATAGCCAGCATATTGATGTCCTTATAGCCACGACAGGCGCCCATCAGCTGGTTTTTGTTTTCAACAAACTTCGGCGGATCCATCACGATGACATCAAATTTCTCTCCGCGATCGCGATAGGCTCGCAGTAGTTTGAACACATCATCACGCACAAACTCGGCTTTAGTCAGATCCAGTTTATTCAGTTCAACGTTTTGTCTGGCGATGTCGAGCGCTTCCTGAGAGGTGTCAACGCTCACGACCTGGCTGCATCCCCCCATTAATGCCGACACGGCAAAACCGCCGGTATAAGAGAAACAGTTCAGAACGCGCTGATTTTCGACGTAGCGACGCGTCGCCAGACGGCTGTCACGTTGATCCAGGTAATAACCTGTTTTGTGACCGCGCTGAATATCAACCAGCAGCTTCATACCGTGTTCTTCGATTGGCAGCAGAGCAGGGGGCAGTTCGCCGGTAACAGGTCCCTGCGTAAGCTCCATACCTTCTTTCTTACGTACGGCAACGTCGCTACGGTCATAAATGGCGCATTCAGGGAAAACTATCTGCAGGGCGCTAATCAGTGCGGCACGTTGATATTCGGCCCCTGCGCTGAGCAGTTGCAGAACCAGGAAGTTAGCGAAGCGATCAATGGTGACACCGGGCAGCCCATCAGATTCACCGGCAATCAGACGGTAGCTGTCCAGCCCGTCTTTCTTCGCCAGCCAGTCGCGCCACTTCTGCGCTTGTTGCAGACGACGGACAAAGAAATCAGTATCAATGGATTCAGATTTGTCGAATGTCCAGACACGCGCACGGATCTGTGATGCAGGAGAATATGCACCGCGTGCTAACCATTTACCCTGATGGTCAACAATATCGATGGTCTCACCAAGGTTGGCTTTGCCTTCAATACGTGCGACGGCACCGGAGAATACCCATGGATGGCGGCGAAGTAATGATTTTTCGCGCCCTTTAGCTAACACCATGCGGGGATATTGCGGAAATTTAGATTCAGTCATGCGGAGCAACCTCTCACAAACAGCGATGCGGGCTGGATGAGAACCAACCTGATACCGTTAAAACAAAATGGCGCGTAGGGTAGCACAGATGAAGGGGGCAATCATCAGAGTATGGTTGCGAGCATTTCAGCACAAAATGGAATCACAGCAGCACAGTTTCCTTAAAGCATAACCATTACATTGATATTTCTTCATATGGTTAAGGAAACACAATGAAAACAGTCTCTTCTCTGCTAGCCATCACGATAACGGCGATAAGTTTTAATGTAACTGCGGCATCAGCGTTCCGTATTAGCAGTACGGATATTACAGATAACCTTCAATTAACACAGAAACAGATTTTTAATGGTTTTGGCTGTAATGGTGAGAATATCTCGCCGCAACTGAGCTGGCAAAACCCGCCAGCCGGGACCAAAAGTTATGCCATTACGTTATTTGATCCAGATGCCCCAACAGGAAGTGGTTGGTGGCACTGGACGGTGGTGAATATTCCAGCACACGTTCAGACTCTTCCATCTGGCGTTGGAAAAGATAAGTTACCCGCAGGGGCTATTCAGGGGAGGAATGATTTCGGTTATTCTGGATTTGGCGGTGCCTGTCCACCAGCAGGCGATAAACCTCATCGTTACCAGTTCACCGTGTGGGCGCTGAATACGGAAATGTTGCCCATCGATAGTAATGCGAGCGGTGCGCTGGTGGGTTTTATGCTTAACAGCCATGTCATCGCTAAAGCTGAATTAACGGCCACATACGGAAGATAAACTGAGGGACACACGGTGCAGGACGTATATTTCAAACATAATGTGCTTACCGCGGCAGAGGTAAACTCCAGCCAACTGCACCGCTTGCATCGTGTTAAGTTTTTTTCTGCGGCGATATGTCACATCACTCACGGTAGTAAAGTCATCATCCAGGATGATAACCGTCTGGTTGCCGGCACAGGCGAATTGCTTATTATCCCTGCAGATTCCTGTCTTGAGATTATCAATCAACCCGCACAGGGTGCTTTTCGTTCAGATTTGTTGCTACTCTCGCCTGAGATCATTACGCGATTTAAAAGTTCGTATGTGCAGGATTATCCCCCCGCGAAGCTAAGATCGTTATGTACACCAATGAGCCATAGCCTGGCGTTTATGTGGGCGAGTTTGCTGGATGCTGTGCGTCAGGGCCTGCCGGTAAAACTACAGGAACATCAGGCGATGGGATTACTTCTGGCTCTCTTACATGAAGGAGCTGCCGTGCCACTTCTGATTGAGCGCAGTTTTAAGCTGGCGGAACAGGTGAGGCAACTCATTATGTTGTCGCCTGCTAAGCTATGGACAGCAGATGAAATTGCCGGTCGTTTAGCGATGGGCACCTCTACATTACGTCGAAGGCTACAGCAGGAATCACAGAGCTATAGACAAATTGTCGAGGAAGTACGTATGTCGTACGCTCTTTCTCAGTTGCAGTCGACGAAATTACCGATTGGTGAGATTGCAATACGCTGTGGCTATATGTCTGGTTCGAGATTTACGGCAAGATTCCGCCAGCATTACGGGTGTCTGCCGAAGCAGGTACGTTAATGGTATTCACATTTACAGTGTGAAAGTATGCCCATTTACAATAAGAGGGAGAACCTCCATGTCGAAAGTCTGCATCATTGCCTGGGTACACGGTCGGGTACAGGGAGTGGGATTTCGCTATACGACGCAGCATGAAGCGCAGCGACTCGGATTAACCGGGTATGCGAAGAATATGGATGATGGCAGCGTAGAGATTGTCGCCTGTGGTGAAAGCCAGCAGGTGGAACAACTGATGAAGTGGTTAAAAGCCGGTGGGCCACGCAGTGCCAGGGTAGACAGGGTTCTCAGTGAACCGCATCGCCCTGGCGACGAACTAAAGGGATTTAGTATTCGTTATTAAATACATTTTACCGGTTTTGGCAGGCCTGCGATTTTTGTCGCCTGTTTTGCCGGACCTTTGGGAAACAGGCGATAGAGATAACGACTGTTGCCTTTCTCTTCGCCAAACTTATTAGCCATCGCTTTTACCAGCATGCGGATTGCCGGAGAAGTATTAAACTCCAGATAGAAATCGCGCACAAAACGCACCACTTCCCAGTGTTCAGCCGAAAGGGTGATGCCTTCATTCTCAGCAATGACAACTGCCAGCGGTTCGCTCCATTCTGTAGTGTCTTTTAAATAGCCTTCGCTATCGGTACTGATTTCTTTACCTTCAAAGATCAACATATTTCTTCACTACGTTAGTCAGACTGGCGGCAGTTTACCAAAAAAGAAAGCCCCGCATAAGCGGGGCCGGGTAATACGTTTTGACGTTTTAGTCGCGGCTGGCGAAGCCCAGAATGCTCAGCAGGCTGACGAAGATGTTGTACAGCGATACATACAGGCTGACTGTCGCACGGATGTAGTTGGTTTCACCACCACGGATGATGTTGCTGGTTTCGAACAGGATTGCACCTGAGGAAATCAGAATAAACACCGCACTGATGGCCAGATGCAGAGCTGGCAGTTGCAGGAAAATATTCGCAACCATACCGATCAGCACCACCACAATACCAGCCATCAGCATACCGCCGAGGAAGGACATGTCTTTACGGGTGGTCAGCACATACGCTGAGCAACTGAAGAAGACCAGAGCAGTACCGCCCAGGGCCATAGCGATAACATCACCCATGCCTGCCGACAGGTAGGTGTTCAGAATTGGCCCCAAAATGTAGCCGAGGAAACCGGTGAAAGCGAAAGCTGACAGAATGCCAACCGGTTTATCTGCCGTTTTATACGTCAGGAACATCAGTCCGTACATACCTACCAGCGTCAGGATAAGACCTGGAGATGGCAGCATCAGTACCGTACTGGCGGTCGCCGTGATCGCTGAAAATGCCAGCGTCAGGCTCAACAGGAAATAGGTATTGCGCAGCACTTTATGCGTGCTGAGTAGCGATGTACGGTCGCGCGAAGAACTAATAATACGATCCATGAGTCACTCTCTTATGACAGATGTAATTAATGAAGGAGGATAATTAAATCGCTGGAAATGACACAGCGGTTTTACCCATCTTTACGCATTTTAACCCGCCAGGCTTAAGCATTTTATTTCAGCAAAAGCTCCTGAATTAGATGTTATCACTTATTGTCTGCAAATGTCAGATCGACATCTTATAGGTGGCTGAAAAATATTGCGTTATCACCTGAATCCTTTAAGAGTTACAGCGGTGTCATCATATAACAGAACAATAAGGTGAAGGGAATGGCTCAACATAGACCGAAGGTATTGACGTTTACGCTGTTGGCTGTCTGTTTGATGTCTATAAACGGTGTGGCATGGGCAGCAAATGTTCCTACAGGAACACCGCTGGCAGAACAACAGGAACTGGTCAGAAATAACGGCAGCGAGCCTGCATCGCTGGATCCACATAAAGTCGAAAGCAACGTTGAATTTAATTTAATCAGTGATATGTTAGATGGGCTGGTTTCTGTCAATCTGCAAGGGGAGATTGAGCCGCGCCTGGCGTCATCCTGGGAGAATAAAGACAATACCGTCTGGACCTTTCATTTACGTCCAGGTATTACCTGGTCAGATGGTTCAGCCATTACCGCACAGGATGTTGTCTGGAGCTGGCAGCGTCTTGTTTCACCACAAACTGCTTCGCCGTATGCCTCTTATCTCGGCAATATGCACGTCGCGAATGCACTCGACATTGCGCTTGGGAAAAAGGAGCCCGCTACACTGGGTGTAAAAGCACTCAATGACACCACCCTGGAGATTACCCTGACGCAGCCAACGGCTGCATTTCTGGCTATGTTGGCTCACCCGTCGCTGGTGCCACTGGATAAAGTGCTGATTAGCCGCTTTGGTGATAAGTGGACCAGGCCAGAGCATTTTGTCAGTAGCGGTGCATACAAGCTTTCTCAGTGGGTGGTCAATGAGCGGATTGTTGCCGTACGTAATACGCACTACTGGGATGATCAGCATACGGTAATTGATAAAGTCACTTATCTGCCCATCAGCTCAGAAGCAGCTGACGTTAACCGCTACAAGGCCGGGGAAATTGATATTGTCTTTAGCGTGCCGGTAAACCAGTTCGCGCAGTTGAAAAAGACGATGGGAGATGAGCTGCGCGTTTCACCTCTGCTTTCAACCTATTACTACCAGTTCAATACGACTCGCGCGCCGTTTAATGACCCGCGTGTGCGCCGGGCGCTGAATATGGCGCTGGATAAAGAGATCATTGCCCAAAAGGTCATGGCGCAGGGGCAGCGTGAAGCGTGGGTAATCAGCCAGCCTGAAATTGGCGGTGTCAAACTGCACGCACCGGAGTATGCCGCGTGGCCGCGCGATAAACGCATTGCTGAAGCGAAAAAACTGTTAGCCGCAGCCGGTTTCGGTCCGGAGCATCCGCTCTCGTTAAATTTGCTCTACAACACTTTCGAAACGCATCAACGTATTGCGATTGCCGCATCGTCGATGTGGAAGAAAAACCTCGGCGTCGAGGTAAAGCTGCAGAATCAGGAATGGAAAACCATGCTGGACACCATGCACACCGGCAATTTTGATGTCGTGCGCTATGCGTGGATAGCCGATTATGACGATGCCTCGAGCTTCCTCAATATTTTCCGTACCGGTGATAGTGAGAATACCACTAAGTACAGTAATCCTGCCTATGATGAAGCGATGCTCAATGCGGCGAGAGCAGGCTCGCTGGACGAGCGAGGGAAATACTACCAGCAGGCTGAGGACATTTTGGGCGAAGATGTTCCGGCAATACCTGTTTATCACTATGTCCATACGCATCTGGTGAAGCCGTGGGTTGGGGGATTTGCTCCTGATAACCGTGGAAATTATTACACCAAAGATATGTTCATCAAAAAACATTAAACCAAAGAGAGCAAGATACGTGCTGAATAAACGGTCAATTTGTTGTTATTTCAGTCAATTAACATTATTTTGGCTGTTTTTCAGGCAAACGAACACTTTGGTGCTTTACAGGTCCGTTCGGGATGTTTATAGTGCGCCTCATTGGAAGCGTGGCCGAGCGGTTGAAGGCACCGGTCTTGAAAACCGGCGACCCGAAAGGGTTCTAGAGTTCGAATCTCTACGCTTCCGCCAAATTTAACAAGGGGTTAGCTAAATGCTGACCCCTTTGTTTTTTGAGCAGAAGAATTAAGAAAGAATATTCGAAAAGAATATCGTCTTCCCCCAATTGCATAAAAAATCACTTCTTACCGATTACCGGGCGATCAAGCGTCGGGCTAATTTGTACCTTCCTGTCATAAATAAGCACCTGGCTTTCAGTCTTGTGTCCGCTAAATATCTGCTTATCCCTGCTGCTCCCTTCAAAATCTGAGATAGCTTTTGCCTTAATGTCGTGGAATGTGTAATCCAGTTGCCGGTTAAGTTCACTCTGTGCGGCCCGCACGGCCTTTAGCCAGCGATTATTGAATGTCTTGCGGATGAACTGGCCGCGATCGCTGTTATAGAGAACCAATGCGTCAGGTGAAAGCTTCGGACATGCTGCCTGTGCCGTTTCCAGCGCTTCCTGCAGGCGAGGTGTCCAGACCTTTATCTGTTTTTTCCCGGTTTTGCCCTGTTGTATAAAAATCCCTTTATCAGATATTTGCATCCAACGTAGTTCGAGTACGTCAGCTTGTCGCGCGGCGCATAAGTAAGATATTTCCATTGCGGCTCTGACGACGTGATCTGCATGTTTATAAATTGCCAGGTAATCTTCGTCAGTGATGTATTGCTCACGAGCCTTGAGAGAAAATTTGCTGACGCCGGCACAGGGGTTTCCCTTAACATATCCGCGCTCATATCCCCAGCGGTAAACGCGAGACATGCTGCTCATTTCCTGGTTGGCCTGATTCTTACTTTGCAGACCACGACGATCCATAAACTGTCGCACGTCTTCAGGTTTGATTATGTCAGCTTTAACTTTGCCGAATACAGCGAGTAGTTTTTTCTGATGTTGCAGATAGTCACGCTGGGTTCGAATTGCCAGCTCTGTGTAGTAGGCGCTTTTGAGAAACATTCCCCAGAGCTTTTCGAACGTCATTACATCTGAGTAATTCCGTCGTTCTTCCTCATACCGTTTCCATAACGCTGACATTGTGAGAGTGATTGGCCCCAGTGTCACTGTTTCCCGTGACGTCGGTTTGTAGTAGTAACGCGTTTTTGTTTTGGATACGCGTGGCGGCAGCTTGTTATCTCCAGGATCCTTTCTTCTGCGCCCCATTTAAATAGCTCCGAAATCGGGTTTTTCTTCTGTGCTGGTCTGAACGATGATCTGCCCGTTCAAAACAGCGTTAATGTGTGTCCAGGTAACCATCGGGCGACCTTCCCGATCGGGTATGTACGAGACACCGCCGCGGTCGAGGATTTCCCTTTGTTTGGATGCTTTCTGATAACCGGTAAACTCAATCAGTTCTGCGTCTGTTAGCAGATCGTTTTCTCTGGCCATGTTGGTCTTTCCTCATCATCCGGTACACGGCATTATCAGCATCGCTGCATGCGCGTTCGATATCTGACTGGGTCAGGGTCTTCTTTCGTACGCTTGCCGATAACCGGCCAATCTTTATATCGAAATCTGTGAGCAGAGTAGCTCCGGGTTGCCATCGCAGCATTGCAGCCTCCTGTGTTGGGTGAGGCTACAATGCTAGCGATAGTGTGATTTTATTTCTGATTACGCTTAATCAGGTTTTCGGGTAGGAATGCTCCTTTCTCACGAGTTACTTTAACGCTTTTCGGCAGGTGCATTCCCAACTCGCAACGGCTACGAGCTTCAATAATGCCGTTACTGCCATCTGAAAATACTACGTGAACCGCATCGCCACGTTTGAGGGATAGTTTCAGCATAGTTATCGTACCTGTAGTGAGCGTTCGCCGATCTCAAGGTGGGCACCCGGTACCGGGTTTAACAGTTCTGCTGGCACTTCACCACCATCGGCAGTGATTTGTGCTGCGGCAGCTTCCGCAGCCTCAATCGCTTCTTTGATGGCTTTTTTGTCCGGAGCAACAATCGTCTGAACAGTAACCAACTCATCCGGTAATAGCTTTTCATTGTCGATAACAACGCTGACGCTACCTTTTCGGGCAGTAAAGCTGTTTTTAGAGGTCTTGAGCTTGTCCAGATTGGCTGCAAGCAGGCAAGACAGAATATATTTACGCAGCGTTTTATCTTTATTTTCGAAAGACTTTTTACGCTCAGCCAGGCGCTTTATTTCTTCATCACATGTTTTGGCATGGCCAAGGTTATTACGTGCGATGACCATGATGGCATCCAGCTTATCCGCCAGTTCTCCTTCAATTCCTTCCAGTGTATCGGTGATCATTTCCGGAGTTAGTTCATCAGAGCTTTCCAGCAATTGCAGAAGATTGGTGTAGTCAGCAGCTAACGCGATTGCAGTAGTCATTATGCATTCTCCTGGGATTTATTCAGTTCAGCGATACGTTCATCTTTGATGGATGTCAGGCGACGCAGACGCCCACTTAAATAGCGCGCATGTTGCGTGTCACCCTTCGCTTCTGCGTCCTTGCGATGCACCTCTGCTTCACGGGCAATCGAAGAATAAACCTTATTGATCTCGTTCTCAGACACAGCTGATGCAAGAGTATTTGCTACTCGGGTCAGTTTATCGTCCAGTTCCTGACGTACGCGGGCTGCATCCTCTGCGTTTTCGCTGGCGTTTTTGAGTGCAAATTCAGCTTTATTTTTCTGGCGATATTCCGGGTTATCGTACAGGCCCATGAAAATATCCGCGCAGAAACCTAGTGCAGACAATGCTTTCTTGGTTGCGTCAGTCAGTGATTTTTTTGTCGCTTCACCATCGCAAATTGGGCCGTATTTGCTGCCGTAAATATACGGGGTACACCCGAATGAAATCTCTTCACCGCGCGCACCATTCCGGATGTACCAAAGACTGATTTTGATAACATGGTGTTTTTCTGTGAGGACGCCACCGATACCGTCCGGGATGAGTTCCCATGTGTTATTACCGTCAGCCCCTTTGACTGTGCGAGTAATTGGCGCGCCATCGTCAAAGCGTTCTTCAAGAATATCCACACCCCAGCCGATACCTTTCGGACCAAATTCGCGGGTAGCGATCATGGTCATGTAGGTGCCATTGATTGAGGTTCCGCCGCCATTCACAGAGAATGCGGAGGTAAAGCGCTCATCTGTTTTGAATACTTCTTTCCACAACTCCAGGTTGTCGCTTTCGCCAGCCCGCATTTCATTAATGCTCTTGACCAGTTCTGACGCCTGGGGAAGCTGTTCTTCATGCTTAATGCGATCGACGAGCTGATCCGCATCCTGAACAATTGTTTTCACTTTATCGCTCAGATTTTCATTCTGCTGGTCAGTGGTGTCTTGGCTGGTCGCATATACTCCGTAACCCATATTATTTAGCGTTTCACGAGCTTGTTCCGCTTGGTCTTCTGTAACTGTTTCCTGCTCTGCCACTTCCGGTTTTTCACCTTCATTTGAGGCTGTTTCAGACATAGTTCCATCACGCGAAAGCGTTCCGTCATCGTGGGTTGAATCCTGTGGTTGGGTATCAGTTTTAACCCATTTAGGGTCATTTGGGTCGCTGATACCTTCCACATATTCGCCGCGCGCGGCTGCAAGTTGTTTGCCGGTTTTTTCTGCATCAGTTTCAACACATTCGAGCTGACCATGTTCAGCCAGCCATGAATCAATATGGCGTCGCAGTGACTCAGGGAAATGGTATGTATCTTTAGAGGGGACATTCTGAATAACCCCAAAGATACTCGGTCGGTCATATTTGAGAATATGCATGGTGGTACGCAATGCCGCTGACCAACGTTTGAAATCTTCCCGGTCATCGGAAATCATTTTTTCCGCATCACGGAGATTTCCTGATAACACAGGCGCATCAGGAGCGATGGGAAGTAGGGCAACGGCAATTTCCTGATCCAGTGTTGCGTAGGTGTGCTTATAACCACGTTGTGGCGCCAGTGCGACATTGTCATTTTTAACGCAGGTACTAAGTGATGATGTTTTGTTTGGCACCATCTCATCACGCTTACTTGGGTTTTCCAGCCAGCGTTTAATAAATTGTGAAATCGCAGCCTTACCCGGTGTTTGATCTTCAAAGTTTGCGTAAATGGCCTGAATGAGATTATTCAGCCCTTCAACATGCATATGTTGCACGGGTTCGTTATTGTGCAGCGCGTGGAGAATATTGAGATTAACCCGATCATCCTCATCAAAGGATTCATCGTTATTTTCCAAATTATCGAGATAGTCCAGCACCTGAGAGTAAAGAACGCCATCAATGGGAGAATCGCTGAACATAAGGACGGCCGCGAAGCGTTCCCGGGATGGTAGCTTTGCCAGATCGATAATCTCGTTACTGGCTGGCAGGTTTGAAACGTTGGTCTCAGGTTCGTTGATGATCCATTTTTCCCCGTCGAATGTGTGTGCCAGGGCAAATTGTTCATCGAACTTACCAACAACCGGCAGCGGCAGACCTTCAGCATGTTCCCATAACTTGGGTTTGAAATAGTTGTCACCGTTGGCTGGGTAGGCTTCCCAGAGTTTGCCGGTCATGATGCTTTCTGCCACTTTTTTATTTGGCGCATCAATTGCGATCGCCAGCTGAACGGCCCCGCAATCTTTAACCGCTGATTTTTTTGGCTCAAATAAGCCGTTGTAGATGGTCATTGGTCTTTCCTCTTTGGTTACTGGCGCTGGTCTGGCGCCGGCTGATCAAAATGGGATATCGCTTTCCTGAACAGGGGTATGATCAATACACAGTAGTTGCTGTATTTTGTCGTCGACACGGTCAATCTGATGTTGTGCTTCCGCCGCAATCGTCTCTTTCTGGCCGCGCAGCTGGTCGACCTGCAGAGCAATGATGTCGAATGGCTCTGGCTGGTTTATATCAAGGGTAATTTCACGGGTTTCCAACAAAACGTAGGTGTCCGGAAAGTTGCGTGACATGTCACAGGTGGCAACGATGTATTTATCCGAAGAAAACGTTTGGGTGTGGTAGTGAATGTACAGTTTTACTGGTATGGCAAGCGCTTCCATAGCGGCTCCTTAGTGATGTATACTCAGAGCCGATCAATGTTGGCTCTGTCCTGCATTGGTCTTTCCTCGCTACAGGGTTGGTCCCCTGTGGCACCTTCCTGGCGGATTGGTCTCCGCTGGGGTAAATTAGCCCACTCAGGTGGGCTTTTTTACGTCTAAAGTTTGCCGGTCTTTCCCGGCAGTCAGGGCTGGTCATGCCCATTGGTCTTTCCTCGGTAGTCATTGCCGTGTGAAAAAAGGAGCCCATCGTAGGGACTGGGCAAAGACTACACACAGCGATTTTGGATTCGTTGCGGTCTTTCCCGCATGTCATCGTACTGTCGGCGACCCGAGGCAATTCTCGTTAAATAAGTCCGCTTGCTTGGTCTTCGCGGATACATGCTGAAGCCATCCAGAAGACCCATTCTGATTCCAAAAGGTACTGATACGCGGTTTCCCACGAGACCCCATGAGCTCTGATCAGCATATCGGTCATGTCTTTCTTGGTCATATTGGTCTTTCCTCAATTCGGCGTCTGTCTTTCCAGACCGTCAGAACGTTTTTCTGAACAACTGCCGCGTGGTTAGTGCGTCGTTGATGGAAGTTAATTTAATAAAGGTTAAATTATCAGTCAACAATAATTTGTTTATAAAAGTTAAATTTAGGGGCGTGATTCATCCATTTACTTGATTTAAACGGGTTTATTTTTTCTTGGAGGTTTTTCGTGCTTGGAGCAATTCGTAAAACAGACGATTAAAATCATCCACTTTTCCGCGAAGCTCAGTTACGTGACGTTCTTTTTCTGAACGAGGTAGCGCCCTAAAAAGCTCGAGTAGCTGCTCTTCAAGCTCATCTAATGTGATTTTATCTTCTTCAGATACGGCTGGAAGAGCAGGTTGTTTGTCTTCGTCCCCGTATAAAATCCAGGTGGGCGAACATTGCAAGGCCTGACTCAACTGGAACAGGTTCCTGCCCTGAGGCTCGTTATCATCACTTTCCCATTTAGAGATTGTGACGTGCGATACCTGCGCGAGTTTTGCGACTTCACGCTGAGTTAGGTTGAGTTCTTTACGTCGCTTTTTAATGCGCTCGCCAGGGCTGATTTTGTTCATGTAGTTAATATAAATTTACTTGACTTAATTTTCTTTAACTCGTAATTTTGTTTCCGAAAGTTAACAAAGTGGAGATCGGCAATGTTTAAAAACGATGCTTTAGCGTTCTTTGGGAGCGCCACAAAGCTGGCTCAAGCCGCAGGAGTTTCTCTTCCAGCAGTATCTCGCTGGGGAAATGTGATACCTGAGCGCCGAGCTGCAAGGTTGGACCGCGTTACAGATGGGGCTTTGAAATATGACCCTGAATTTTATCTGGAACCGAACAACACAACTGCAGCTTAACAAAGGGCGTATTTGAAATCTGATTACGCTTAATCAGGTTTTCAGCGACAGGAGACGCGACGAAGTGGAAAACCTCGACGAACTGAAAAGAGAAATCTTCAACTGGGCTGCTGAGCGTGGGCAGGAACATGTTGCTATCGAGATCACTCGTATGTGGTTTCGAATGGGCGGCAATACCAGCTGCGTAAAGCTGCACCCGATGGAAGATTCAAAAGGTAATGCTGACTGGCGGGCGATCAACAACAACCGGCAGCAGATTTTTCGCTGGCTACGTGGTGAAACGAAAGCGGCAAGAATCAAAACTAAAGCGCTGGCCATGGCGATGGAGGCTGCATTGCCTGCGGAACGATATGCACAGCTGGGGATGACCACTCAGCAGTTAATTTGCATCGCGATTCGTGATTTTGCCGCGGCGATTATTGCCTTGTTGCTTGATGCCAGAGATCGACCACAGCGGATAGCACAGGCATTACAAGCCATACAGGAAACACAGCGCCTGACCAGCGTTTAACTTGTATCGAGGAAAGACCAATATGCAGACATCAACTGACCGCATCACCTGGCGGAACGGCTGGCGTTTAAATGGCGAGCCATCCTGTGCGCATGACGTACGGGGAATATTTGAAGAACGCCTGTCCGCTAAAAAATGGGAAATTTATGAGAAACGCAAAGCTGAGATGATCGAGACGTGCGTTTTTCTCACACCAAAAGACTACGAAATAGCCTGTCGTGAACTGGCTGAGCTGCTGGGGATCTGACTATGAGCATGACCCTAATGGCCCGGGCTATGGCAATAAAAACCGGAAACCCAATCCGTAAACTGGTGCTGATAAAACTTGCTGATAACGCCAATGATAATGGTGAATGCTGGCCATCTTATCAGCACATTGCTGATCATTGCGAATGCAGCAGGAGTGCTGTTCGTACGCATATTGACGCGCTTATTGGCATGGGCGTTTTAACAAAAGAAAATCGTATGGGTATTAACAATGGTAAGGGAAATACATCGAATGTGTATTACCTGAATCTTGATAACCCTGTGCCACCAAAAAGCACAGCCCCTATGCCGTCAAAAATCACAGGTATGCCGTTAGAAAACACACCCCCTATGCCATGTGGTGGCACCAGAACCAGTCACTCTTTTGAACCAGTCAATGAACCTAATGATCCCCCTAACCCCCAGAAGGGGGAGGGCGATGAATGGATCCTTGCTGACGCTAAAAAAGCCCTGGAATTCTACAACGAACAAACCGGTACCCGTTGCCGTGATGTTAAGCCGTTCGTTCTCATGCTTACGCCGACACAAACGCGGGAAGCATACACACTGGCTGAGCTGCAATTAGTTATTCGTTGGGTTCTGGCGACATGGCGCCGCCGTGGTTCTGGCTTACCTAAACCAGCCAATATCTGCCGTGTAAATCGCTTTGATGGTTATCTCGCAGATGCCGAAGCATGGGCCACTATGGAGGCTGATGTCGATCCGGATGCAGTCATGAACGGCTACAACGAGATATTCGCTGACACACTGCCTACTGCTGAACTGGATGCAGATCGCCGCCGGATGATTATTCGCTTGGCGGCCCATATGAAAAATAAAACTACGGGAGCATTCCTGGGTTACTTC
The DNA here is from genome assembly GCF_947057495.1 of Citrobacter sp. Marseille-Q5395. Lineage (NCBI taxonomy): Bacteria > Pseudomonadati > Pseudomonadota > Gammaproteobacteria > Enterobacterales > Enterobacteriaceae > Citrobacter > Citrobacter sp. Marseille-Q5395. The sequence continues at coordinate 51,618 of NZ_CAMSEL010000022.1, forward strand.
GAAAAATTCCGTGCTGATGCCCCTGACTTTTATTTCGGTTCTAACGGTGGATGGCGCGCCAGCTTTGATTATTTGATGAAACCAGAAACTTTACGTAATACCCGGGAAGGTTCGCTATGACCCCGCAGGAACTGGAAGCGTGTGTGCTGGCAGGGTTGCTGAATGGCGGCGCTACACCTGACGCATTTGACGTGATCGCATCCACGCCAGAGGAATCATTCAGCATTGGTTTTTATCGCCGCGCATTCAGCGAAATAAAAAAACAGGCACTGACTAACGGCATGATCGACATGCTTTTCATCAGTGAGGCGCTGGGCGGTTCAAGCCTGGCTGATTTGTCGGAAATTTCCCGCATACCAGCAACGATTCCGAATCTCAAAGGGTATGCAGGGAAGATGGTTAAAGCATGGCGTAGCCGTGCGCTAGCGAAACTTTTGCAGGATGGCGCCGACGGCATCCGCAATGCTACCAACCAGGAACAACGTGATCAGGTTGTGGAAAAGGCTGTGGCGCAGCTACTGGATATGACCGCTGAAAGCGGCGACGTCCAACCGGTACACATTAACGAGCTGTTGCCCGCCTACATGGACACCGTACAGAAACGCATGGAAGGTGATGAATCCACTCGTAACCTTCTGACCGGGATTGTAGATCTCGATAATGCTACAGGAGGTATTAACCCGCAGGATCTGATTGTCGTTGCTGGTCGACCTGGTATGGGTAAAACCGAATTTGCTCTTACAGTTGTGGAAGGCGTAACCGCTAAAGGCGGAGGCGCGCTAATTTTTAGCATGGAAATGGCCGCTGCTCAGATTGTTGAACGCTCACTGGCTGGTGCCGGAAATCTGTCTGTTTCCCGTCTGCGTAACCCTCAGGATATGTACGATGAGGACTGGGCACGATTAACCGCTGCGATAGGTGAGCTTACGGATCGCGATATCTGGATTGTCGATGCAACCGACCTTACGGTTGAACAGATTCGCGCTATTGCCGAAACGCACAAACGACGTCACCCGCATCTGGCGATGATCATGGTCGACTATCTCGGCCTGATTAAAAAACCAAAAGCGGAACGTAACGATCTCGCTGTAGCGCATATTTCCCGAAATCTTAAAACGATGGCTATGCGCCTGCACACGCCAACCTTTGCACTGAGTCAGCTTTCCCGCGCTGTTGATGCGCGCCCGGCGGCACAGCGCCGCCCGGTAATGTCAGACCTGCGTGATTCAGGCTCTATTGAGCAGGATGCTGACAGCATTCTGTTTCTGTACAGGGATGAAGTTTATAACCCCGAAAGCCCGGCTGCAGGTGTAGCTGAGGTCATCCTCGGTAAATGCCGTTTTGCAGCTGCTGGTACCGTAGTTTACCAGGAGTTTAAAAACGGACACTTTCTGCCGATCGATCAGCACATCGGCAAAGAAAAAACACGGATTCAACTGGAGGCCGCAAAACCCAGAAAAACGCACCGTAAGTATGCAGAGAAGTACAACACCGACGCATTTTAAAACGCCTGACCAGCGTGAAATACAATGAGGAAAGACCAATGACCGATTTAATTTATCCTAAAGTAGCGACACTTGACGATGCCTGTGACTGGACAAACGTAATCATCTGGCGGATGAACGCAGGTGCCAGGGCTCGCAGTCGTTCGGTTTATGTACCTTGCCCGCGTCCGGTTCCTGTTCCGGGATTAACTGCTCGCGCGGCCCCAAAAAATAAAAAATCAAAACCTGTTGAAACCAACCCACGGTGTTTCAGTAAGACGCATACCGGAACCGTTATTTATTCAGATGGAGAGAAGACCGTAAAACTCCGCGAAACGGCAACTGTATGGACTTCCGGAAGCAAAGAGAATTATGACAAAAAAACGGGCTATAGGGTTGGTATTACCAGCCGCTGTCGTTTGCTGCTGGATACCATAAAACCCATTGAGAATCCTACTGAATCCCAATTACCCCAAAAATCCAGCGAACTGCCGGCGGAATACCTCGTGGCGATTATGAAGGGTAAAACGCTCTCATATCAGGGGATTATGTCAGCGATTAAAAAATATTACCCGGACATCAAAATTACCCTGGATCAGCTCCAGAAACGCGTCTTTGCTCTTTGCATGTCGAACTTTGTTGGCATCGAACGGCATGACGATATGCCGGTTACACACTTCACGCTGAAAAGCGTTGATCCCCGTTTCTACGTTCACTCAGAGAAAAACATGAGGGCTTAAGGCATGACCGGGCAATCGGATTACCTCCCGCCCGGTCTCCCGCTCAATCGTGCGAAATGGCCACAAGAGTGCCAACTCAAAGAGCATTACGACATGCGCGCCGCTGCGCTCGTTCGTCAGCTCTATGAGCGTAAAGTTACTCGCCAGACTGTTATTCAGCACATTGACGCGACGCCGGAGAGTTATCGGGAGTTTTTCAGACAACGTTTGAATTATTGGCGGCAGCAGCACGAAGGGGGATCAGGTGGATAAACAACTGGAAGATGCGGGGGATCTCATGACTGAGTTCACCAAAAAATATACAAATAAAGCCATTGTAATTATTGCTGATTACATCCAGCGAGCCAGCAAAAATGAGCAATTGCAGGAAGCAAAAACACGCCTCGATAAAAAAATAATCCTATTCGTTGATGATGAAAACTGTGACCAGTCAAGGCTAATGAGCGCGTTTGTACCGGCAATGACTAGCCATACCCGGGAAAGATTTTTTGAAGAAATTGCAGTGACGCTTGAGGGGGCGAGACCATGACGTACCAGTTGCATGTGGGGCGTTGTGAGGTGGTGCTTAAGTCAATACCTGACAATTCAGTCGATTCGATTGTTACTGATCCACCTTACGGGCTCTCATTTCAAAATCATAAATGGGATTACGACGTTCCATCCGTAGAGCAGTGGCAGGAATGTTTGCGGGTATTGAAGCCCGGCGGTCATCTTCTGGCGTTTGGTGGGTCTCGAACCTATCACCGCCTGGTTGTAAATGCCGAGGATGCTGGTTTCGAAATTCGTGACCAAATTCTTTGGATTTACGGTAGTGGTTTCCCTAAGTCACATAATCTAGATGGCCAATGGGACGGCTGGGGGACTGCACTTAAACCAGCACATGAACCAATCTTAATGGCTCGCAAGCCATTTAAAACGACGGTTGCAGAAAATATGGTAGCGCATGGTACCGGCGCACTTAATATCAACGCCTGCCGCATTCCAACCGGAGAGCAATTATCTGGTGGTTCTGGTTGTTTGCTTTCTCATCAACGCGACGGAACAGATCCAGCCGCAGACTATGAACAATCTGCGGGAGGCCGTTGGCCAGCGAACATTATCCATGATGGCAGTGATGATGTGATTGCCTGTTTCCCTGCTAATGCTGGTGCTGCTGCGCCGGTAACAGGTAATGAACCCTCTGCGGCCTCTACGGGGCAAGTTCTTGGTATGCGTCAGCGTGTCGCTACCGTTCACCACGGCGACAAAGGGAGTGCCGCCAGATTCTTTTACTGTGCCAAAGTAAAACCGAGCGAACGTGATGAGGGGCTTGAGCGTTTTATAGCGACATCTGCCAGTGATATGACCGGAGGGCGTAAAGAGGGAAGCGCGGGTATTAATGATCCGCGCGCCGGTGCTGGCCGTACGAAGGGCGCGAAAAATAATCACCCGACAGTTAAACCAATAGCTCTGATGAAATATCTCTGCAGGCTCATCACTCAGCCTGGCGGTACTGTGTTGGATCCGTGGATGGGTAGCGGAAGCACCGGACGTGCTGCGATTGAAGAGGGGTTCAATTTTGTAGGCATCGACCTTGATCCCGACTATGTAACCATTGCATCTGCGAGGTTGGCTTTCTCGTTAAAAAAATATGCAAATGAAAAAGCGGAGGCACTATGAACGCTGAGCTACAGGGCGCTTTATTGGGTTATGCATATCGTCGGATTGTTGAGTTGGAAACCTTACTTCTTCCTAATATTTCTGAAACGGTTTGGCCAGTGGAAGTGAAAATGGTTTTTTCTCAGGTTAAAAACGCCGGGGATCTCCCGGCACATCACCAGCGCCGACTGAAACATCACATCAACCGTATGTGGCTGGAGAAAATGCCGGTTCCGGCCATCATCATCGCAGCATGTTCGCTGGCTACCGCTATGGAGAAATACGCGTGAGAGAAATCATCGTTGATAATTTTGCCGGTGGTGGCGGTGCGTCAACCGGTATTGAAATGGCGATCGGTCGCAGCGTTGATATTGCTATTAACCACGACGAGAACGCCGTGGCGATGCATACAACGAACCACCCTGATACGTTGCACTACTGCGAGTCTGTGTATGAGGTTCGACCAAAGGTAGCTACCGCAGGACGTCCGGTGGCGCTGGCGTGGTTTTCTCCAGATTGCCGCCACTTTTCTAAAGCTAAAGGCGCTAAACCCGTTGAGAAAGCGATCCGCGGACTGGCCTGGGTAGTATTACGCTGGGGGCTGGATGTTGAGCCGCGGGTAATGAAACTGGAGAACGTCGAAGAGTTTAAAACGTGGGGGCCATTATTACGCGAAATGCCATTCATCAGTCACGCGGATCGCTTCCTTGATGAATTTATCGGACCACCTGAACCAGTCGAACAGCGTCCTGACCCGGCGCGTATCGGTGAGACCTTTAACGCCTTTGTCGCAATGCTGACGACAGGTATTTCTGCATCACATCCGGCGCTGGCTGAATGTTGTGAGTTTCTGAATATTTCGCTTGATAGCGAGGATGCCGCACGGCTGGTTAAAGGTCTGGGCTATGTCGTGGAGTATCGCGAACTGCGCGCCTGCGACTATGGCGCACCGACAATCAGAAAACGTTTCTTCATGGTCATGCGCCGCGATGGGAAGCCGATTGTGTGGCCGGAACCAACGCATGGGGATCCGAAATCACCTGCGGTTCAGGCTGGCAGGCTGGCGCCATGGCGTACAGCTGCGGAGTGTATCGACTGGACAATTCCGGCACCGTCGATTTTCGACCGCAAAAAAACGCTGGCAGAAAATACCCTGAAGCGCATCGCGCGCGGTATACAGCGCTTTGTTATCGACAGTGCATCGCCGTTCATCGTGAAATGCAACCACACTACGACCAAAGGGAAATACGACTGTTTCCGTGGGCAGGCACTGAGTGAGCCATTGCAGACCATTACCAAAACCCATGGCTACGCGTTAGCCGTTCCACACCTGACAAAGTTCCGTACCGGCGCAACCGGGCAGCCCGTTACCGAACCGGTACCGACGGTAACTGCTGGTACATCAAAACGCCCGGGCGGGAATGGGCATGCTCTTGGTTTGGTAGAAGCCGCGCTGACACCATTTCTGGCGGGTAATGGTGGTAGTGAATACCAGGCTAAACCACGCCCGCTGGATAAACCTGCGCACACAATTCTGAAACAATCCCGCGCATGTCTTGTTGCGCCAGTGATAGCCCGCCAGTTTGGGGCCAGCGTCGGCCACCGGGCAGATGAACCGAGCGCCACCATCACCGCTGGCGGTGGCGGTAAATCTCAACTGGTAACACCAACGTTGATCCAGATGGGATATGGCGAGCGCCCCGGTCAGGAGCCGCGAGTGCTGCAACTGGATAATCCGCTGGGTACCGTTACTGCCGGCGGCAATAAGTTCGCGACGGTGAGCGCATTCCTTGCGAAGCATTACGGCGGGAATTACTCCGGGCCGGGCGTCGGGTTGGACGAACCAGCACACTCGATAACCACCGTCGATCACCATGCTGTTGTTGCCTCACATCTGGTGAAGTTGCGCGGTACATGCCGGGACGGGCAGCGCACAGACGAACCCATGCCAACGGTCACAGCTGGTGGCCAGCACGTAGGGGAGGTAAAAACCACATTGGCAGCTGACGGGTATGACGAGCACCGAGCACAGCAGACGCTGGCATTTCTGCGGGAATACTGCGGCGAGGATTGCGACGGGCTAGTGACAGTTGACGGCATAACTTACCGCATCGTTGATATTGGCATGCGCATGCTGCAACCGCATGAGCTTTACCGCGCACAGGGCTTCCCGGAGTGGTACATCATCGACCAGGACTATCGGGGAAAGAAGTACGCGAAGGACAAACAGGTTGCTCGCTGCGGTAACGCCGTTCCTCCGCCTTTTGCTGAGGCACTGGTAAGGGCTAATTTACCTGAATTATGTGTAAGTAGGGAGGCCGCGTAATGGCAAAATCAGCAGCAGAGCGTAAAGCAGCACAGCGTGCCAGACAGTCTGCCGCTGGTGAGCGGAAACTTGAACTGGTGCTGGATGCACAGGAAATGGAAATGCTTGTCCGAAACTGCGCAGATCGTCGACCGGGCCGCGCACCCTATGAAATGGGTGAATACATCGCGCTTCTCATTCGCCAGGATGATGCGCGTGTAAAGTGGCATATCAAATCAATCAGCGCGAACCGATGCGGTAAATGCGGGGATGCGCTCCCGGTTAAATCATGCCCGTGCGCAGGTGATTCTCAGTGCTGGGTTACTCACGGATGGCATGCGGTGAAACTGACAATGTGACATGTCACGAGAACCAAAAGCAAGAAAGAGAACCGCCAGATAATGGCGGTTTTTCTTTATTAAACAGATGGGTACAAATTAACCAGCCTTGATTTTTTAACGTTTTGTGCCTTTAAAAGTTTGCACTTACTGCCACTTGGGAGTATATATACTGTATATTTATACAGTCATCTTGTGAAGGAGGGAACGTGTTCAAAAAGACGGAGGTAGGGGAACATCTCCCCGATAACGGTCGCGTTCTCATAACCTGCAAGAATGGTAAGGTGACAGCACTCAGAAACATCTACGATGATGAGCATGTGGCATCGCTTAAGTCTTTGTTAGAGTTGGCAGAACAAGCAGGTTGTGTCGTTGTTCAAAGAGGCAAAACTAAGATATAATTATGGTACCGGACTGAACACCCGGCACCTGTATTTCTGAGCAATTGCTGCGCTAAAGGGGAAACCAATGGCGCAGTATTCATTTATAAAATCAGCAGGCGGGGTATTAATACCGGCGACGCCTGACGCACGGGAATTTATCGAGAAAAAATTCCGTCTTGGTGCAGTTTTATATGCTGACTTTAAACAGGCACGTAATGCGGCATTTCACCGTAAATTTTTTGCTCTCTTGAATCTTGGTTTTGATTATTGGCAACCGTCGGGCGGTGCAATATCTCCGGCAGATAAAAAGCTGGTTCGTGGGTATGTGCAGCTGGTGGCCCATTATGCTGGTCATGAAGAAACACTCCAGGAGTTGGCCGATCAGTACCTGCGTGAGGAGGCAGAAAAACGCGCCGGCAATATCAGCGCTGTAAAATCCTTTGAAGCATTCCGAGCTTGGGTAACTATTGAGGCGGGTTTTTATACTCAATACGAAATGCCTGACGGTACTACCCGCAACGAACCCAAATCCATATCGTTTGCCAAAATGGACGATCTCGAGTTTTCCCAACTCTATAAATCCGTACTTGATGTGCTATGGAATTATATTTTGTTCCGCACATTTCCCACCCAGCAGGCCGCAGAAAACGCAGCCTCTCAATTATTCAGTTATGCAGCATGAAGAAAATCGATCTCACCAAACAAGCGCGCGGGCGCATATGTACCGTGCGCATTCCTGGTATCTGCAATTTTGATCCAGAAACCAGCGTCCTTGCCCATTATCGTATGAGTGACACCTGCGGGATGGGAATCAAACCACATGACATGCAGGCAGCAATTGCCTGCAACTGTTGCCATGACGTAATCGATGGTCGTGTGAAAACCGATATTGATCAGGACACCCTAAGGCTATATCACGCCGAAGGTGTTTTCCGTACCCAACAAATCTGGAGAGAGGAGGCGTTTATATGATTAACCCATCAACGACAGGAAAGGGTGGTGAAATGCTGCGATTAAACACCCTCGAGTCAGTCTGGATTCAGGGTAAACTTCGAATGTGGGGCCGATGGTCATATATTGGATCTGGTTCAGGTGGTCACATGTTTAATAACCTTCTCGCGTCAAAAAAAGTCAGTAAAACTGCTATTCAGCAGGTGTTGAAGCATCTCAAATCATCGGGTCTGGATCACGGTGAACTGATGTCATATTTTCTGGACATGCTTTCCGGAAAAGAAAAAAGCAACCTTGCATTCTGTACCGATGAAGAAGGCCTGTTAATGGATGCTGTGATCGGTGAAATATTGGTTCGTACAGGTCATCAGCGCCTTTTTAAACTGGTAGTTGATCGGTACAAGGATCGTATGAGTAAGAAGGCCATGGCAAGAGAACTGAATACTCGTCACCCGGAATGGTGCCTACGTACCTGCGAAAGTCGAATTGATGTTTGGTTGCAGATGGCAGAAGCCATGCTGTACTTACCAATGTGTGATGTATTCGATAAAAAAGCTGATCGATTCCGGTTGCAAAGTTGCGCGGGGATTGCTTGAATTCAGCTATGCTCGCGAAGCTACACCCGCAGCGACAAATCAAAAAGACCCGCTCACATAAGGCGGGTTTTTTATTGATTTAAATCTTCGACTCAAGCTTTGGTTGTGTTATGTGTTTACTTCCTTGCCTTAAATGGAGTGATGCAATGAGTAATACAGTGTGTAGCAACCAGAGCTGTAAGAAGGAGTTCATCTACTGGGAACATAGTGGAGGATTTCCCGGTGGAAAAGAGAAAGAACCTATTGTCTGTCCTTACTGTGGTCATATAAACGGTTATGAAATGACAAGTGGTTTGATTTCAAGCAAGAAACTAGAAGATCGATAGCTATCAATTATTCACATGGGCCTCGGCATACGCCGGGGCTTTTTCATTTAAGGCCGCTGACAGGTCCGTTTAGCGCAACGCCTTTCCCCGTTTCCGCTCCTGGATGTTCGGGGATTTTTTATTCCCTCAATTAGCACCCGCAATATGCGCGAGGTGAGAGATCATGAAAATGCCTCATAACCCCAATACCTGGCCGGACTGGCTGGAATTATTCCAGAGCTGGTGGCGCGGAGATACGCCGCTGGGCGCTGTTCTCATGTCGTTATTCATGGCTGGTTTACGCATCGCTTACTTTGGTGGTGGTGGCGGCTGGAAGAAAAAAACACTCGAAATTCTTCTTTGTGGTGCTCTGACTTTGACCTTCTCATCAGCCTTGGAATATTTCGGTTGGCCTAAATCTCTGTCTGTGGCCATCGGTGGCGGCGTCGGGCTGATTGGTGTTGATGCCATCCGAGGATTTGCAATGCGGTTAATTGGCAATCGACTTGGTGTCGGTAGCGACAATAACAAGGTGTGATTATGAATAAGGATCAGCTCCAAAAGGCTGCAAATCTCAGCGGCGACCTTACCTCGCGATGGTTTCAACCATTAAATGCAGCAATGAAAGAGTTTGGTATTGAATCTGCAGACGATCAGGCGATGTTCATTGCTCAGGTCGGGCATGAGTCCGGCGGTTTTACCCGCATTGTCGAGAACCTAAATTATTCTGCTGATGGTTTGAAAGCGACATTCGGGAAATATTTTCCTGGTGATACAGCGCAGCTCTACGGGCGCACTGCTGATCACCCTGCGAACCAGAAAGCTATCGCTAATATTGTTTACGCCCACCGAATGGGAAACATTGAAGAGAACGACGGTTGGAATTATCGCGGGCGTGGCCTGATTCAGATTACCGGTCATGACAATTATCGGGATTGCGGCGCAGGACTGGGGGCCGATTTGATACTGTCCCCACAGTTACTGGAGCAGGACGAATATGCAGCTCGTTCGGCGGCGTGGTTCTTTGCCTCGAAAGGTTGTCTAAAACGTAGCGGTGATATTAAGGCTGTTACGAAAATAATTAACGGTGGCACTAATGGTCTTGATGACCGTAAAGCCCGCTATGAAAAAGCGAAATCGGTGTTGGTATGAGCACACTTTTCGCTGTAATCAAAAAACTCTGGAAGCCATTAGCAGAAATACTGCTGGTGGCTTTTTTGTTATGTGCGGCAGCGTACTGGTGTTATTCACGTGGTTACCAAGAAGCGGATTCATCCTGGAAATTGCAGTGGGCCCAGCGTGACCTTACTGATGCGACCACTACGTTGCAGCGTGAAGTAACCGAAAGAGCTGAAGAGCAGCGCCGCCAGCGCGCCGTAAATGAAGAACGAGAGAAAGCCGATGAAGAACTGGCAAAAGTACAGGCTGATGCTGACGCTGCTAAGCGTGCTCGCGGTGGGTTGCAACAGCAGCTCGCCGAAATACAACGGCAACTCGCAACAAGTGAAACCGGCAGAATTTCCGCAATTGCAGCAGCAAGCCAGGCAAAAGCCGAGGCCGGAATATTGCTCGCCCAGTTGCTCGGCGAAGCTGACGATCTGGCGGGAAAATTCGCAAAAGAGGCTGATGAGAGTTATGTCGCCGGAAGAACCTGCGAGCGCACTTACGACAAAGTAACGGGGAACGGTAATGGAAATTAAGTTGATTAAATACTGGAAGGTTGAATTATTTGATGCTCCCAGATCCAACTCTGTGATCAGTGGAATAATTTCCTGTGAAGAAAGGAGACCTTTTTTTACAGGATACTCCAACATCCAATTTGACCTGAGAAAAGCAGTCATGGATGGGGAAAAGTTTATCACCCTTTTTTGTGAGCCTGATTCACTGAAAACTCGATCCGTCCGCATCAGTCGCGTTCATGAATTCAGATGTACGCCGATTTATGAGAACGACGGCACTTTTCAGGAAGCTGCTAATCCGCTGATTAAATGGTTGGCTGAAAATGTTCATCCACACCACCAGGCTATTGTGACCAGTACACATGCTGAGTTACTGGAAAGTCAGTATGTGGTGAAAACGGATGAGTTTGTGAAAGACTAAGGCATTACAGCAGGCATTCCCTGAGTGTCTGCGATAATGCAAAGCCGAATGTTGTTTCCTACCGCGCACCCTGCGCATGACAACATGCAGCTTTTTATTTTCTTCTGATTTCCCGGCAGGTTTGGCGCTCACGGCAGCATAAAGGATCTGTTTTTGATCTTCTCGTTCTCACGTATTGCCGGAGTAATAGTTTTCAGACCAGAGGATTATTCTGTATGTCCAGAGTGAACTGGGAGGAACGATTATCCCTGTTCGCTGATGAATGGAAGCGGACGGGAATATCTCCTAAGGAGTGGTGCGAAAGAGAGGGTTTTTCGTGGGGAACTGCGAAAGCGTATATCTCGATAAAAGCGGCGAAAGCATTGCTGGCTGGATGGGGAGATGAAACAGAAAAATCGGAGCGAAAATCGCGAAAAAAAACTCCGAAAAAAAGTGCGAATTCGGAGTCGGTAAAACGCGAAGAAAAAAGCGCTGATAAAGGGGAAATCGCAGAAAAATTATCTGCGTCGCGGTCTGTTCGCGAGGATGACGAAACGCCTGATGATTTCGGGCTCTCTGACCAGTTAATGACGTTCGCACAATTTGTAGTGGATGGAAAAACCAGAGTCGAGGCTTACCGCTTGGCCGGGTACAAAGGCGAAGGAAACACAGCATATTCCAATGCATCCCGCATGCTAAGAAATGCCAGGGTTTCTCGTTATGTTCACCACCTCAGGAACGAGCGGCAGAAACGCTACTCCGCCGAGCTGGATGATGTGATTACTCAGCTCGTCGCCATTATCAACGCCGACCCCAATGAAATCGCGCAATACAGGCGCGTCAATTGCCGTTATTGCTGGGGTGAGAATCACAAATACCAGTGGCGTGATTTAGAAGAGCAGATAAGGGCAGAAAAAAAAGCCGAGTCGGAAAATAAACCGCTCCCGGAACTTTCCGGTGGAATTGGTTTTGTCGATAACGCTGATCCTAACCCTGATTGTCCTCGATGCAACGGGGAGGGAAAGGGGGAGGCGTTCTTTGCTGATACCCGTGATTTAGAGGGCGATGCGCGTTATCTGTTGCAGGGCGTGAAGCTCGGTAAATTCGGCATCGAAATAAATACTGCGGATAAGGATGCTGCTCGTCGTGAATTAGCCAGATTGCTTGTTGCTCGTGGCCCCGGAACGGGCAAGGAAAAAGGAAATGGCAAAGGCAGCGAGCCAACGGTGATCATTAAACTGGTGAATTCCCCTGATGGCGACTGAACACGTTATAGAGTTCCTGCCGTTCCATGCAGGGCAAAAGAAAATTTATCGTTCTCCTGCAAAACGAAAAGTTATCCGTGCCGGGCGTCGTTACGGTAAGACAACGATGCTGGAGCAGGCTGGAGGGAACTGGGCAGCACGACAGATGCGCGTAGGCTGGTTTGCGCCGTCTTATAAAATTCTGCTGCCGTCGTTTAAAGCTATACGCGACCTGTTAAAGCCGATCACGATTAGTTCCAGTAAGACCGATGCGATTATCGAAACCATTGGTGGGGGGCAAGTCGAGTTCTGGACGCTGGATAACCCTGATGCTGGTCGCTCCCGCAAATATCACAAAGTCATTATTGATGAGGGAAGCCTCGTTAAGAAAGGCATGCGTGATATCTGGGAACAGGCAATTGAGCCGACACTGCTTGACTTTGACGGTGATGCAGTAATGGCCGGTACGCCAAAAGGCGTTGATGACGAGAATTTTTTCTATCAGGCCTGTAACGATAAATCGATGGGCTGGGAGGAACATCACGCACCGACAGCTGCCAACCCGACTATTAATCCGGCTGCGCTGGCGCGAATTATTGATGGTCGTCCGCCGCTGGTGGTTCAGCAGGAATATAACGCTGGATTTGTGGACTGGCGCGGGCAGAACTTTTTCAAACTCGACTGGATTTTGGAAGATGGCGCGCCTGTCGACTACCCGTTTTCCTGCGATACGGTTTATGGCGTCGTTGACTGTGCGCAGAAGGGGAAACTCCAGAACGATGGATCCGCATGCATCTGGTTTGCGCTGGATAACCTGCCATCGCCACACCTCGTTATTCTGGACTGGGACATTATCCAGATTGACGGATATTTCCTGAAGGACATTGTTCCTCAGTGGGAAGGAAAGGCCAAACAGCTTAGCGAAATATGCCGCGCGCGTATGGGGACTACAGGCCTGTTTATTGAGGACAAGGCAACCGGCATAACCCTGTTACAGCAGGGCGCTAATGAGGGGTGGAACGTACACCCTATCGACAGTGATTTAACGTCACTTCCCAAAGAATCCCGCGCCATCAACATTTCTGGTTATGTGGCGTCCGGGAAAGTACGCATTTCTAAATACGCCTTTGACAAAATCGTTGAGTACAAGCAATCGAAGAAAAATCATCTTCTGACGCAGGTGCTCAAGTTCATCATCGGTGAAGAAGACCAGGACGACGATCTGTTTGACTGCTTTAACTACGGCGTCGCGCTTGGACTTGGTAACGGAGAGGGGTTCTGATGCAGGACGACGACGATATTTGCATGGGCAGTAATGCTGGCGTCCTCAGTAAGATTCTGGAGGGCGGAAGCATTGAACCCGGCGCGCAGGCAGGGTACGAGCTCTGCAAGCTGATTTATTTGTTTCACCCGCTGGGCGGAAAGATGGTCGATCGCCCGATAAAACTGGCGATGTCAGAACCACGAACTGTACATGTTACTCGTGGACCTGAAAGGCGCCTGCGTGAAGCTTTCGAGCGCGAGTGGAAAGCAATTAAAGCCGATCGCATCATTGCTAACACTGCGCGCCAGTCCAGAATTTACGGTGTAGGCGCTGTGGTGATGCTCATTGACGGCGAGCCCACGAACGAAGCCGCTGAGTTTGACACGCTGTATAAAAAATCCATCACCTTCAACGTGTTGGATCCGATGAATACAGCTGGTTCTGTGGTGCTCAATCAGGATCCTAATTCTGCTGATTTCCAGAAGGTGGGAAGCGTGACTGCTGCGGGGCAACCTTACCATCATAGCCGCTGCTGCGTGATGATGAACGAGGATCCGATTTATCTGGCCTACACTCCGTCATCCTTCGGTTTTGCCGGGCGCAGCGTTTATCAGCGTGCGCTCTATCCGCTGAAATCATTCATTCAGTCGATGCGCGCTGATGACATGGTAACGATTAAAGCCGGGCTGCTGGTGGCGTTTATCAAGCAGGCCAGTTCTATCGTCAACAATATGATGCAGAAAATGTCCGGTATTAAGCGCTGGATGCTGAAGCGAGGCGGAAACGGCGATGTGTTACAGGTCGGTGAGAATGACAAAATTGAATCGCTCGATATGCAGAACCTCGAAAAGCCGCTGGATACTGCCCGTAATCACATCCTGGCGAATATCGCTACGGCGGCGGACATGCCTGCCATTCTGCTTAACAGCGAGACATTCACACGTGGATTTGGCGAAGGTACCGAGGATGCAAAAGCGGTAGCGCAATACATCGATGACGTTCGTAAAGACCTTGAGCCGCTTTACGATTTCTTTGTGCGCATCGTGCAATACCGCGCCTGGTCCCGCGAATTTTTCGAAGCATTGAAAAACGACGTGCCAGAGTACGAAAAAATCACCTGGGAGGCGGCATTCAATTCCTGGGTGAACAATTTCGACTACGTCTGGCCGTCAGCGTTGAAAGAGCCTGAAAGCGAAAAGGTCAAAGTTGATGAAACCCGCTTTAAGGCGATTACTGAGATGCTGAACGTGCTGCTGCCTCAGCTCACTAAAGACCCGCAAAACAGGGCAACGCTCATCAAATGGGCCTGTGAAAACGCCAACATGAACGAAAACCTGTTTGCTGATCGGCTTGAGCTGGATTACGAATTGCTGGAGCAATGCCCTCCGGACCCACCTCCAACAGGCAACGATAACGAGGATAACTACGATGGCCTCATTCGTGAAAGAGCTGCGTGACGCCATTAAACATTTTCTGGAATACGGTTACAGCAGCGAAGAAAGCCTGATCATGTGGACTGAGCGCCTGCGGAATGCCACAGAAAACAAAGTTGATGGAAATGACCTGTACCGATACGTCAGCCGCCGGCTAACTGCAGCTTATGATCTGGAGATCGGACGGGAAAAAGCGCTGAAACGCCATCTAGGTGTGAGTCGTTTCACGCTAAATTACCTTGAGCCGAAACTTCGTGCTGAGCTGGACCGCCGGATCATGGCATCCGCCGATCTGATAAAACTCAACCGTACGCAGGCCATTGATAAGACAATTCAGCGCTTCAGCGGGTGGGCAACCAGTATCCCGCCGATAAGCGAAATGAGCGTTGGTCTGTCGGCTTCTTCCCGGTCTGGTGTAATTGCTACTAGTCAGCACATCGCAAAATCAGCCCGCCAGATTGATTTCGAGCAGCGTCGGGTGATGGTCGATCAGACGCATAAGCTTATCGCCAACATTGATAACATCATTGCCACTGAGGGTGGGGCAATTGCTGCTGTCTGGCATAGCCACTGGCGACAGCCAAATTATGATTTCCGTGAACCTCATAAGGAGCGTGATTTGCTGGTGTATGCCATTCGTGGCAACTGGGCGATAAAAAAAGGATTCATGAAGGTTGGTCCGGCTGGCTATCTCGATGAAATCACTCAACCGGGCGAAGAAGTCTTTTGTCGTTGCTACCTGACGTTCATCTATAACGTCCGAAGCCTGCCTGATGAAATGAAAACCGAAAAATGGCGGAAATTCATTGAAGGCAACAAATCAGTCGGTCGTCGTTCTGCAAACTTCGAGACCATAAAAAACGGAGGATAAGTGAAAACCTACGCTGCCGGGATCCTGTTTAAGTCTGGCGGGAAAATATTTCTGGTTAAGCGTGGGGATGATGGTTCGTGGGCGGTACCGGGCGGAAAACTCGAAGAGGGGGAAACGCCGGAATCCGCGGCAAGGCGTGAAGTTCTGGAAGAGTGCGGGTTTGATTATTCCGCACCGCTGACGCCTCATACCCTGATTGATGGCTATGTTACCTACCTTGCTGATGATGCTGAGCAATTCGACGCGGTTTTGAACGATGAAAATCAAGCATGTGGCTGGTTTTCGCCAAATGAACTGCCCGATCCGCTACACCCTGGTATGGTGGCGATGCTTGATGCCGAACCACTCAATGAAATGGATGTTGCCGGGCTTATTGCCGACGGGCAACTCACATCCCCGCAATTTTTCAGAAATATGTACCTGTGGGCGCTGCGTATCACCGGAACGGGTGTTACATGGCGATCCAAATTCAGGCAATACGCCTACCGCTCCCCTGAAAATTACCTGACGGATGAATTTCTCGCCCGGTGTTCTGGCCTGCCGGTTATCTGGTGGCATCCAGAAAAAAACACACTCAATAGCGAAGAATTCGCCTCAAGGACGATTGGGGCGATTACGTTTGCCTGGATTAAAGGTGATGAGGTGTGGGGAATGGCCCGCATTTACGACACCGACGCCGCCGCGAATCTTTCAACGCGGCAACTCAGTACATCCCCCACGGTGACGGGCGGCGATGACGTTCTGATCGACGTCGATGGCGAACCGCTACTGCTGGAAGGAACTCCTGTTTTACTAGATCACCTAGCTATTTGTGAGCAGGGCGTCTGGGACAAGCTGGGGGAACCGATGGGAGTTAAATCCGACACACTTTTGAACGAGGTCCAGAAAATGGATGAAGAAAAAGTATTAGCACTCATTAACCAGGCGCTGGACGCTCGCGAAGCCCGCGCAAAGGCCGATGCTGAGGAAAAAGCGAAAGCAGATGCCGAAGCAGCAGAAAAGGCGAAAGCTGATGAAGATGCTGCCCGTCTCAAGGAAGAGGAAGAAAAAGCGAAAGCTGACGCTGATGCGAAAGCCAAGGCAGATGCAGAAGCCGAAGAAAAGGCAAAAGCTGATGCTGAACTGGAAAAAATCCGTGCGGACATGGAAGAAATGAAAAGCCGTGTACCTCAGGAACTCAGCGACGAAGAACGTAACGAAATCGCTGATACCCAGTGCAAAGCCGACAGTGTATTCGCTTCTTTCGGGGAGCGTGCGCCGCAACCAATGGCGGGTGAACGTGCGATGCCATATCGCCGCCGCATCATGACACGTCTGCAAAAATATTCTCCTGATTATAAAGAAGTGGATCTGCATGCCATTGCAGACAGTCAACTCCTGAGCATCGCGGAGAAAAAAATCTATGCCGATGCGCAGGCATCAGCGGCATCCAGTCTGGAACCAGGTGCAGGGTTGCGTGAAGTCATTCGCACCGACGCCACCGGACGCCGTATCAGCACCTTTATCGGTGACCCGTCCGCAACGTGGGCTCCGTTCCAGGCAGTCAGCCGTAAGCTCGCTGGCATTAACCAGTAATCAACCGGAGAACAATTAACATGTCGAGCGTTCTGTCAGTAAACCCAATGCAGACCACAAATGCGCGCGGTACTTTCTACACGAAATCCGATGGTCTCATTCAGGGGGTTGCGCTGGATGATCCAGCTGCGCGCTATGCATTGGCGTCCGGTACCCTCTCCAACGATGAAGTAAAACCTCTCTGGGGCGGTCTGGCTGTCAATGAACTGGTGCCGGGAGCATCCTCAGCACCACGAGGCAGCGTTATCAAACGAGCTACCACTCTTTCACAACTGGTGGGGTTCTCTGTATTCAACCAGGCACACAATGGCCTGACTACTCCGCAATCGCCAGTACCTCTTTTTCTTAGCAACATGAGCGTGTCTTTCTATCGTCTTGGTTCCGGGATGCGTGTTCCGGTCAAAGCCTCTGATGCAGTGATCTCTCTGGCCAGCGCGGGGATTTCCGTTAACCAGCCGTTGGTCTGGAACTTTGCTGAGGATTGCCTCGATGTATTCAGCACAGTAGCGGCAGATGTGGCGACTACGGAAATCACATGGACTGCACCCACTGCCAATGCGGCAGGGTTCGCTACCGCGACGACAGCCAGTGCTCATGGACTGAAAGTGGGCGGCTATGCGGATATTACGGGCGCGGCTCCTGCTGCATATAACGGCATCGTTCAGGTGCTCAGTGTTCCTACGGCAACCACATTCACCTTTACCCCGGTTTCAGTACCTGCGGGCAATGCAACCACTCAGGGAACGGTAGGCGCGGCAAAAGTGCAGGACGTTGCCCTTCCGGTAAAAATCATCGAAATGCAGATGGGTAACAGCAAAACCGTTTCTTACGATTCGGCAACGGGTTTTGCTACCTGGAACGACAGCGGAAACGCTGCGGTAATTCTGCTGTAATCAGGAGAGGCTAAGAGATGCCAGCTATTACACCCGCTTATCAAATTGTAAATCCGTCGTACATCATGCCGGAAATGATCCTGTCCTATCAGCAGGCATCCGGCGCGTTTTCCGTTATGGCCAGCGGTAACCCGCTGGTTCGTCTGTCTGACGGTGACCAGTACGTTTACATGAAACGCCTGGATATTCGTACTCAGGTTACCTCCAGCCAGTCAGGGAATGCCAACCAGTTACCCTCCGTTGCATTGGATGCACGAATGGTTAGTACGCCAACGTATATGTTCCGCGCCCGAGCCATTTACGATCATCATGATATGGCCGCTGCGGGGAACTGGGGGATTGCATTGCCGGAAGCTCAGCGTCTTGGTACCCGGCAGGCAATTTTCCAGCAACTGCGAAATGCGCTGCTGTACGGCATGAATCCAGCTGGCGGTGAAGGTGTTCTGAATACCAACGGTGCGACCACTATCAGTCTTCCGGCAGACAGTGGCGGAAATACTACCGTCCTGACTTACGATCATGGCGAAATGGCTGTATTCCTGCTGGCACAGATTCAGGCAATCCGCACCCGCACTATGCAAATGGGCCGTCCGTCACGAATGGTTATTCTTGGCCCTCAGCGTACGCTGGGTACGATGGAGATGCAGCAGATTGTTCAGTTGACCAGTTACCAGCGTCCTGGCGGCGGTACTGCGACAGTTAAAGGGATCGTTGCTGGTGTTGCAGACGATGCAGACTGCGGCATTGACTGGGTTTATGACGATACACTAATCGGTGCTGGGGCAAATGGTACTGATGCAGTCATTATCGCCATGCCAGAAGTTGAACGGCCGGAGGTGAACGCGAAAATCAACACTAACGAATTCGCGAAACTTAGCCCGTCGTTGGAAGCGACATCACTGATGCTGTGTGACATGGCCGCACCGCGAGAAATCCCAACTCCGATTGCTGGCGGGGCGATCGACGTACTTTCCGAACTGCGCTCCACTTCCGGCTGGGTGCTTCGTCCTGAGGCGCTGACCATCATTTCGATGAAATACAGCAATTAATTTCCCCTCGCAGATTTCCCTGTGTACCTGGTGGTACGCGGGGATTTTTTTAACCAGGAGTACACATGAAACTGTATATCGCCAATACCACCAAGCAGCGTCACGATTTCGCCTATCGCAAACCTGAAACAGGTCGCCTCGTGTATCACCCGATTAATGCTGGTTCACAGGCTGTCGTTATTGACGGAACACGCGCAGAGATCGACCTCATTATTCAGCAGCACGCTGAGTACGGCCTGATTGACGCAACAAAAATTGACCAGAACCGTATTTATATCGGGCTGTGTTACAGCATTGATAAACCCGTGGCGTCAAAAGTGATCGAAAAAGCCATGCGGGATAACGATGGTCACCTGAATCGTGCTGCTCATGACCGCCGGCAAGCGTCAGTACTGGCAACAGACAGCGCGCTCAGTGAACAAGACAACGGCTATCGGGGAGAGTTGGAGGTGAGCGCAGAGCAACGCCTGAACGCTACGGATGATAAAGATGAAACCGAATTCGTTGACGAAACACTGGCGGTGAATGCGGGATCCAAAAAGAAAAATAAGTGAGGAACGCCATGCCTGATCTGGCCGGATTTATCCTGTTTATTCGCAATACGATGGGCGTAAATGTCGATGATTTACCCGATGATGCGCCCTCTATTTACCTTACCTGGTCAATGTCGCTGGACTGGGTGAACCGCCAGATTGCGTGTATCAGCCCAGTTCTTTATTCGCAGGCGGTTTATAACCTCGCGGCTTCCTTCCTGATTAACTTCGGACCCGAGGATGTTTTCGGCCCTGTACGTGAAAAACTGGGTATTAATAATTTCACTGCCGGTGTTATCAGTGCTTCCGCAGATGAGTCAACCAGCCAGACCCGGGAAGTCAGCGACGCGCTAAAAAATCTTTCTCTTGCTGACCTCCAACAACTCAAAGATCCCTACGGTCGCTGGTACCTGGCAATCGTTCAGCAATATGGTGATTTGTGGGGGCTTACATGAAACTTCACCTGGGCGTGATGGATATACCCTACGAAAACGAGAATACGACCACCGGAGATGTGGCCGAAATTCTTGAGGGAAAATATCACATCATGCAGACGTTCTTTGATCGGCATGGTGAGGAGATTGCTCAACTGATGAGTAATGACCTTGCTGCAGGTCTTGAGAACTTGCTGGCAGGTGCGCCGCCTCCCTCCGATCCTTTTGCGGAATCAATGTCGCAGGTTCATCACCTTTTTGTCGCTTTTCTCGATAACGCCGAAATGAACGGTACCGAAGGTGTCCCAACAGCCCGGGCGCTAGAAGGAATCAGCAAACGTTTCAAAAACAAGAAAGGGGAGCCGCGCCCCTCTTTCATCGATACGGGAATGTTTCAGGCCTCTATGCGGGCCTGGGTAAGCGGGGTGTTGAATGCCTTCCCTCAGTGAGCTATCTCAGGCAAAAACGGAGCTTAATGCTTCGCTGGTTCAGGGGTTGGACGATTTAAGCCGTTCGGCCTCAGTGACCTTCACAAAATATGTTCGCAAGGTGCTGCCGTTAGATGGGTTCGTTTTCTGGGTTAAGGCTTCGATTCTTGCAGATGATCCAGATAGCGAACCCGACTATAAAGACGTCAAAGGTTACCTGCATTTAACGACGGAAAGTATCCAGGATGAGGA
The DNA here is from genome assembly GCF_947057495.1 of Citrobacter sp. Marseille-Q5395. Lineage (NCBI taxonomy): Bacteria > Pseudomonadati > Pseudomonadota > Gammaproteobacteria > Enterobacterales > Enterobacteriaceae > Citrobacter > Citrobacter sp. Marseille-Q5395. The sequence continues at coordinate 72,413 of NZ_CAMSEL010000022.1, forward strand.
GCAGCTCTACGATAAAAATGTGGTCACGTTCACTGCTCAGTCTGACATTGACCCGTTCAACGATATCGGTTCTGAGGTACTGTACATAGGTGAGTTTTACGGCATTAAGTTTGCGTTTTCCCGGCGCTCTGGGCTGAACGAACCTGCCAATATTTACCATTACACCGGGAATGCGATTTATCCACACATGCTGTCACAGATAGTTGACTCGCCTGACGATATTGATCTTGCAGATGTGGTGGTTTCTAACTCGCTACCGATCTGGCTCTCCCTGAGCCAATTCATGCCGATGTATCCGGCAAAACTTTCTTTGCAGAACCTTTCCCCACCTTATGCCACCGTGAAATGTGGGGATCCTGAGCCTGTAGCCGGTGCGTTTTACCTTGACGAAAATCAGAACCAGTATCAGCTGGTGACGGAGGATGTGACGGTATACGTCACCGGGCTACGGAATGCCGCAGCTGAGGATTTTCTTCGCTATGTGCAGGACTACACGCTGAATGATACGGCTGAAATGGGGGTGATGAATATCCCCGTTATTAAAGATGACCGCGTGACGCAGAACGAGCTCAACGTTATGGCGATGCGAAAAATCATCAAATTCAAAGTTAATTATTATCAGCAGCGGATGAGGAATGTCGCCCGTCAGCTGATCACGTCTGCAATTCCGTCCATTTACGTGGAGAAATAATGTAATGGCAATTGTTAATATTAATGTGTCGGTGACGAATCCGCCAAAGCCGTCGAACCTGTTAAAATCCGGCGCCCTAGTCTCTACCGGCGGCACGACGTTAACACCCGGCAGTTTTCAGCTGCTGACTTCAAAAGACGATCTGAAATCGCTTGTCTCTCCGGCTAAAGCAATTTCAGCCATTGCATGGGCAACCAATACCGTCACTGTCACGCTGGTTGAGTCGCCCGGCTGGAGCGACGGCGATAAGGTTCCCGTTTTTATTGATGGCGTTGCACCGAAAGGCTACAACGGAGCATATACAGCTACGGTGACCGGCGATAAAACCCTGACCTACACGCTGAACACTGATCCGGGCTCTGCTACCACGATGGGGACCGTCACCGCCGTCGCTGCGGGTGAAATCCAGCAGATGAATACCACGTACTGGGCGCAGGGCACCAGCCGGGCGGTATATGTTCTGGAGCTGGGGGAATTGAGTGTTCCTGCTGCCGTTGCGGCGCTGGGCAACTTCATTGATGAAGATATTTCCCTGGGCAACACCTACCAGAAGTTTTTCTCTTATCTGGTGCCGCGGGAGTGGGATACAGAAACCACGTTTAAGACGCTGGCAAACAATTACACGTCGCCGGGCTCGCTGGTGAAATTTTTCGTTACTACCACGATCGCAACCTACGAAGCATGGGTATCGGGAAAATATCCGAACGTGTTCGCAGGGGTTGAGGCTCCGGCGATTGGTGCCACAGAGTTTTCGATGGCTGCTCCGTTTCAGTCGTCCCTGGCTAACGATCCGGGTTCGTCCAACATGGTGCCGCCGATGGCGTACCGGTTCATGTACGGCGTGACCGAGTACCCGCCAGCGGGCAACGGTACTTTGCTGAAAACACTGCAGGACAACAACATCAACTATATCGGCACGGCGGCAGAAGGTGGCCTGAGCAATAAAATGCTGGTGGCGGGCCACATGCTCGATGGTATGCCGTTCAACTACTGGTACTCCGTCGCCTGGTGCGCCATTAACCTTGAGCTGGACCTGGCAAATGAGGTGATCAACGGCTCGAACACGACGACAAACCCGCTCTACTACGAGCAGCGAGGTATCGACCGCCTGCAGAACCGTGCGCTGAAAACGTTACGTTCTGGCATCAGCTATGGGCTGATCCTCGGGCAGGTTATCGACACCCGCCTGACTCAGGACGCTTTCAATGAAGCGTATGAGAAGGGCACCTATGCGGGCAGCGCCGTCATTAACGCGGTGCCATTCGCCAGCTACACCAGCCTAAACCAGTCCGATTACGCCGATGGTAAATATAACGGCCTGAGCGCCGTCATTACGCCGAAACGCGGCTTTGAGTCCATCACGTTTAATCTCAACGTAACCAATTTTGTGGGGGCGTAATAAATGCCAAATCCATTAGTACCACAGGGATTTCTTAACCGGGTTCGTGGGGCGGTGACCGTCACCGATAACCCGGCACTGAATGTCAGCGCGTCCTATCTCGGAAAAGAGGGGATTAGCATGCGGCCAGACACGGCCGCAACGGATATTTTACCCACGCTCACCGGGACCGTTGGCAGCCAGGCTCCGTATCAGCAGGTCACGCTGACGATTCATCTGCTGAAAACACAGGGGCTGGGAGCCAGCTATCAAAAGCAGTTTGCTACCGATACCGCGCTGGGCGAAGTAGTGGTGACGCCGGACGCGACCACGTTCGGCAACTACACCGTGCTGAACTGCTATCTGGTCAATTTTAACGAGCTACAGCTCAACGGTATGGATGCGGGTTACGTAGTTACGCTGTCCGGGTACCTGATCACCAACGATAAAATGTGGGATTAATTACCGTGAAAATTGATAAAAAACTTAACTTCGTCAGCACGATCACTCGCGATGATGGCTCAATGGTTTACCTGCACGTAGTGCCATTTCCTTATGAAGTGGTTGAGCAAAACTGCGTGTTGTTGGGCAATCTGTTCAATAACTTTTTTACCCTTGTTGGTACCGTTGGCGCGCCGCGTGTGGCTGCAATGATGCTACGAAATATCATCAAGTCGCGACAGGAGAATGGGGACATTGCTCCGGGTGCGCCGACGATCATTGATGATATTCAGCGCCTGACTACGGTTATCTGGAATGATAACGGGGTGTGGAAAACTTCCCCGCTGGACGCTGCATTTAAAAACGACCTCATTACTCCGGATGAATATCGGGAGATCGAGGGTGAAATCGTTTTTTTTATGGTGAGCTCTGCTATTCAGAAAGCGAACCTTGTGGCGGGCACGATGGGGCACGCGCTCGAAATGTACAGTGGGCAACTCGTCTCATTGAGCATTACGGAGTATCGCGATTCTTTGCCGAAGTCGAAAACGGCTACTGCTATCCCGACCCTGACAGCCCCGCAGGAACAATCACACATTCCCTCCTGACCTGGGCGTCCTGTGAAGGGTTCGCCGAACTATGCCGGGAACTGGACTGTGGTGACTACAAAAGCCCGCTCCACTTCCGGCAGCGGTTCATTCTCGAAGAGATAAGGAAAAAGGGCTATTTCAATGGTGGCTAAATCCGTTGTTGAAATTGATGTTCAGGATGAAAAATTTCAGTCATTTCTGGAAAAATTCAACGAATATCAAAAAGCGCTTGAGGAGTTACCCGAGCAGTGGCGCGGTGCCGTTCATGGCCTGAGCGAAACAGCAAAGGAAACGGAACGTGTTCGCGGCAGTACCGAGGCGATAACGCAGGCCTTCACTGATGGTGTGGCCGCAATTGCATCCGTCAATGATGGGCTGGACAGGCTGAACGGCAATCTGGAAAAGGCCAACAAATCACAGACTGCGCTCAACAAAAAAACCAGCGGCGTTCGTAACTTTCTGAACAAAGCCAGCAAGGATGCCAAATCACTCGCGGGTCACATCAAGGATGCCACCACCAGCCTGTTATCCTGGGGGACAGTGCTGGGGCTCTTTACTGGGCTGGCTGGCGCTGGTGGGTTGTGGGGGATGAATCGTCTTGCGGGTACTGCCTCTGCACAGCGGTTTACGGCTATGGGGCTGGGCACGACCGCTGGCGGTCTTAATTCTGCCGCCATCAATTATCAGAAGGTACTGGGTAACCCTGTCGGTACACTCGGTGCTATCCGGGATTCACAACTGGACCTCAGCAAGCGCTGGCAGTTTAACGCGATGGGTGTTAACCCCAATCAGGATCCGGCAACGTTATTGCCCCAGATGATTAAGTCTGCCCGCGATATCTTTGTGCGCAATGGCAGTACTCAGCAAGGGGCCGAGGCCTACGGTCTGACCAACTACTTCACTCTCGACGATCTGAATCGCTTTAAAAACATGAGCGATGCAGAAATCGATGCGATGACAAAACAGGCCCAGAAGGATACTCAGAGACTACAGATTACCGATCAACAGCTGAAGCAATGGCAGGATTTCAATGTTCAGCTTGACCGCAGCAAAGTCAGTATCGGCAATACCTTTATCCGGGGGCTCGCTCCTCTGGCGCCAGAGCTGGGAAAACTGTCGGATGCATTTTCAGGTGCGATCGAAACGGTTCTGAAATCCCCGGAACTGGGAAAATGGATTGATGGCCTGTCTGAGGGGATCCGGAGCTTTGGTAATTATCTCGCCTCACCCGAATTTAAAAATGATGTAGCGGCCTTTATGACAGGTGTTGAGCGGTTAGCGACGGTTATTGGGAAAGTTATCGACTGGATAGCAGGAAAATCCAGCATATCCATAGACGATGTGAAATCTCACTCCTCAATACTCAGTAATGAGCCAGTAACAGACACTACAACCGGGGAAAGTTATGTGAAAGGCGGTCAGAACGATCCGGCCGTCTGGTCATGGCTGAAATCGGCCGGTCGTTCGCTCAATAAAATAACAGGCACGGCACCCTCAGAATATGACGAGTATTTTGAAGAGGCTGCTAAAAAGTACAACCTCGACCCCAAAATACTTAAGGCCACAGCCGCTGCAGAGTCATCGTGGGATCAGAACGCTAAAGGCCCGGTAACCCGTTCCGGGCTACAGGCTCAGGGGTTGATGCAGGTTATGCCGGCTAACTTCCAGCCAGGGGAAAATCCATGGGATCCCCGCGATAACATAATGGCTGGTGCGCGTGTTATGTCCTGGGCGAAAAAACAGGCTGGAGGTGATACAGAAGAAATGCTGCGTTGGTACAACGGCGGCAAAAACAGGGGCAGCAAAGAGAATCGCGAATATGCTGGCAGGGTTAACGAACAGTACCGAAAAATTTACGGTACTGATATGCCTGGCTCCAGCCAGAACACTCCGGCAACTCAGGGTATGCCTCCTCAGCGAAATACTGAAGATACGCAGCTTTTGCGACAAATAGCTGAAAACCAGCGGCGCGGTAATTCTCAGGGGGTGGTGATTTACAACAATACGGGAGGTAGTGCCGTGGTTTCCAGCACGCAACTCGGAGGATTTGGCTGATGGCATTTACTCGTGAACTATACAAACTAGGTTTTGAAATTTCCCCGGTGATCCTCTGTGACGGTATTGCGCAGAGTATTCCCGGAGGGATGCTCCCGATTGTGGCGTTGACCCAGAGCGCCAGTTTTGTTACCGGGTTGCTGGGCGGAGCAATGGAACTCACCGATCTGGATAAATATTTTTGCCACTGGCGGGCGGCGCAGGGGGCGACGATGATTGAATATGATATCGGTCGCTATCCTTTCGCTAACCAGGCTGTTGCCGCGAATGCGCTGCTTGCTCAGCCGCTACGTGTTTCTATGTTGATGGATGCGCCCGTGAACGATAATACCGGCGCTATGACAAAACTGGTCACGCTCAGCGCGCTACAGGCTGTGCTGCAGGCGCATGCGAATCTTGGCGGGACGTACATAGTTGCAACGCCAGCCATTATTTACAACAGCTGCATATTGAAGACTGTGCGCGATGTGACGGGATCTAATGATCCGTTGCCACAGCGGCAATGGTTGTGGGATTTCGAGCAACCTCTCATCACTGAAACAGGTACTGATCAGGCTATCAACAGCTACCTGAGTAAGATTGATAATGGTGATAAAACGACGGAAAGCGCATGGACAAATACTCTCTCTGCAATCGGTAACACTTCACTTGGTAGCAGTGTATCTGGGGCCGTAATCGGACTTATCGGTAAATTAAGTGGGGCATTTGGCCTATGAGCATAGCAATTTATCCTTTCTCAGGTAATGAGCAAAAGAGCATGATTTTTACGCCTGTGCTCGATGGTGAGGTTTATAACTGCCAGACGAAATGGAATATAGCAGCTCAGCGCTGGTATCTGAACATTACGGATAACTCCGGCAACCGGCAGTTGACTATTCCGATAGTAGCGTCTCCAGTTGGGTACGATATTAATCTGCTTGTCGGAGCGTTCAATATTTCAAAAATGGTCTGGCGATACTCAAAGGGGCAAATAGAGGTCATTAACTGATGCGCTATTATGATATCCAGATTTTTTCCCCTCCTGATGAAAACGGTAATCCCGGAAAACTCTTCAAACAATATTCCAGCCTTAAAAACGGTGTTTTCAACCCTGGTAATTTAATGATTGAGTTTGACCTACTGCGATTTGGTGAATCAACGCCAAAAGGCCAGAGCACAATCACCATCTGGGGGATTAGCCCACAGGATATGCAGCAGGCCAGACAAAATATGTTTGGTATGACGATCAAAATGTGGCTGGGTATGTCGAAAGGGCTCCCACTGGCCAAACCTGGTCAGAATGGTCTGGTGCTTGAAGGAACCATCTGGCAGGTTCTGGGTAACTGGCAGGGTACCGAGCTAAGAATGGATCTTATCGTTACCGCAGGTGCGGTTTCGAGCGTGAACCCTGCACCGCTTGCGCCGATTAATTTAACCCTTCCATGGAATAAGGGGATAAAACTCTCGGTAGCGCTCACTCAGTGTTTTCAGAATATGGGCGGGGATTATCGTTTCTCTATCAGCGTTAGTGACAGGTTAATAAATAACTACGATAGCGGAATGTATTGTGGAAGTCTGACTGAGCTTGCACAGCGGTTAAATACGCTGAGTAAAAGCATTATCAAAGACAGTAATTATTCAGGTGTGGAAATTACCATGGTGAATGGTAAAGAGATTCGCGTGTTCGATAATGATTTTGACCACCACCAGGATAAAGACTCAAACAAAAGCGCATCGTACAGAAGTAAAAATCCTATACAAATAGTTTTTACTGATTTGGTGGGGCAGCCGACCTGGGTGCAGTTCGGTACCGTCTCTATTCCCTGTGTCATGCGCAGTGACATTCAGGTGGGGGATTACATCCGGATGCCGCCGAAACTGCGGCCGATGATCCAGGCATCTTCATATTCTCAGTTTCGAGACGATTCTGCCTTTACTGGTGACTTTCTTGTGTCGTCGGTCCGTTTAATAGGAAACAGCAGGCAACCGGACGCTAACAGTTGGATCACGCTGCTCGAAGCTCACCCTACAGGAGGAGTTGCCGCATCATGAGCGTAAATCAAAAAATGAACTTTGGCGGAAATATGAATAATTTCGCCGAAAGTAAAATTGCCGATGCGATGCAGATGGCCGGTAAGGTGTTACCGGCAACGGTGGTAGCTCGGGATGGACACATGGTTACCGTCTCCTTTCTTCTGCGAAACATCCCCTATGTTCTGCCACAGCTAACGATCCCACTGTTTGGACCAGAATATATTCGTTACCCAATGCGCAAGGGTAGCAAAGGTATCGTTATTCCTGCTGATACCTATCTGGGCGGGGCCAGTGGCCTAGGCGGTGGAACAGCTGACCTGACACCTCCGGCAAATCTCAGCGCTTTGGTATTCCTGCCTATCAGCAATACGGAGTGGCAGGACGTTGATTATGACGTTCTGACGCTTTACGGACCCGAAGGCATCACGCTTCGGGATTCTGGCAGCAACACAACTTTTCTGCTTACCCCCGAGAGCATCACCATTGTTACGCCTGCACAATTTAAGGTAACGGTCGGTGGCACAGTGCTGACTCTGACGGAGGGCATGTGGTCTCTTACCGGCCAGAGTGGAAAAATTCAGGACAGTGCCGCCAGCACCAGCCCCAAGGTTATGCATGAGGGATGGAAGCAACTTCTAGCATGGTTGAATTCACATCAACACTCTAACGGCAACAACGGACAGAACACCGGAAGGCCAACGTCACAATTCAACGGGAGTATTACAGAATGAGGACATACGGACGAGATAAAGACGGGAAATGGGTGACAGTCACGACGGACGAAAACGGGTTTAACGATTCGGTGTATCTCACAACGCTGGTGCAAAATCTGAAACTGGCGCCGCAGGAATCCCCATTCTTCGCTAATCACGGCATACCGGCTAATGGCTCAGTCATTCAGCAGATACTGCCGACATTCTATGTTAACCGGCTACAGCAGCAGTTCAGCCCGTATTTTTCCTCTCTGCAGATTGCGCTGACAGAAACCGACCCTCCGGTATACAGCATTTCTGCAATTACCAACTCAGGCTCTAAAATTGTCACGCAGGTATATGTATGAGTGATTTACCCGTTAGTTACACAATTTCTGGCCCGGTGCCGCAGACGACTGATGCGCTACGGCAGCAGGTTATCAATACGGCCACCGCGTTGTCTCCGGGGATAACCACGGATTTACCCGGCTCTTTAATTGATGACATGGTTGGGACCAGCGTCGGTGCGCTGGTAGTTTGCGACCAGGCTCGTGTTGATTTGATTAACTCCTGCAGCCCGTACAGCGCCAATATTCACCTGCTGGCGCAGTTGGGCGCGATTTACGGCGTCCCGCGCGGGGTGGGTACAAACACCTCAGTTTACGTTGTCTTTATGGGGCCGCCAGGGTTTCCAATCCCGAAGGGTTTTACCGTCGGTGATGGAAGTTACACCTACACGGTGCTGCGTGATACGGTGATCCCTGAGAGCGGCCAGACAGCCCCTGTGTATTGCCTGGCGACAACAGAAGGGACATGGGCTGTGCCTGCGGGTTCTGTTAACCAGATCAAAACCTCGGTGCCGAGTGACTATGAGATAACCTGTACCAATCTCACCGCGGGGCTACCCGGCGCGGCGGAGCAAAACTACGCATCATATCGCGCGCAGGTTATGCAGGCGGGGATGTACGGAGTGCAAGGAACCCCAGACTGTTATCGTACCGAGCTAAAACTGGTCTATGGGGTGCAGGAAAACCTGCTCTCGTACAGACAGGCAACCTTAGGGCGCTGGGTTGCGGTTGTCGGCGGCGGTGACCCCTACGAAGTGGCCTACGCCATTTACAAGGCCGTGCCGGATATCTCCATTCTGACTAATGATGTTTCGAATCCATCCGGAGCGCCAGTGGAGAAGAAGACCATCGCGATCACTGTTTATCCGGACGTGTATCAGGTGCCGTTTGTGGTTCCTTCCTCGCAAAACGCGACAATCCTGATCACCTGGAACACAGCCTCCACTATCTACATCGATCCGGACGGCATAGCAAAAGCGGTACAACAAAACATCGCTGACTATATCAACGCAATCGCAGTAGGACAGCCCATAAATATTTTCGAGGTTCAGGATATCTTCCTGAGTTCGGTGTCGGGTCTGGTTGCGCCTTCCCTGGTATCAATGATCGATGTTCAGGTCGGCATCAATGGCGTTATCAAGCCGCCTGATGCAGGTTCAAGCCTTGTTTACGGCGACACGTACGCCTATTTCTCTACCTCAGCAGCTCAAATTCAGGTTAAGCAATATGCAGGCTCTAATTGAAAAGATTATTCCAGCTTATCCTTACACTCAATATAACGACGACTCCAACATTACCGCTTTCTTTGATGCTTTTAACTCACTTGCTCAGGCCAACCTTGATTATCTGAATGCACTAAATCTTCCGTGCTGGACATCACCGAGCATTACCGGCGATCTGCTGGACTGGATTGCGCTGGGGATTTACGGGGAAAGTCGACCTTTACTCCAGATTTCAGAGGATGCGATTGCGCGCGGGGCGTATAACACGATTGAGTATAACGCCATCACTTATGCAGGCCTTAAAAACTACGTTCCCGGTTCTGCTTCTTATGTCCCTGACGATTACTTTAAGCGGATCCTGACCTGGAATTTTTACAAAGGTGACGGCTCGCATTTTTGTATCGACTGGCTGAAAAGGCGTCTTGCGCGGTTCATACACGGAGCCAACGGGATCGACCCTCCAGTTCAGGATACCTTCGATATCAGTGTGACGCCCGATAAGGGCGTTTTTTCTATCACTATTCCGGATTACGGCGATGGTGTTGGCTATTTCCTCAAGGATGCGATCACCCAGCAACTGGTGAAATTGCCATTTATTTACACATTTACAGTAACGGTGGTTCAAAAATGATTACTGGATTCGGTAATAACGTCATTTCATCTCTGGCAGCAGACATTACCGCCGGGCAGACAACGATTCAGGTGATGCCAGGTACCGGGGCGAAATTTGCAGGTCTGCTTAGCTACGATTACGCCAATGCCTCTAACCCTCTGCAAACATACGCCAAAATCACACTTACGGATGCGAAAGAAACGGTTTTCGAAATCTGCCATCTGACTTCGGTCAATAATGATGTGTTGACGGTGGTTCGAGGCCAGGAGGGCACCACAGCGAAAGGGTGGGCACTTAATGACGTGATTGCTAACTTTGCTACCCGAGGTTCAGAAAACCAGTTTGTTCAGATTGAGCAGCTCCAGAGCGGGCATTACATTTCCGGGGTTGCTGGTGGCACTGCGAATGCACTGACGCTGGAGCTTCCGGCCACGTATTTTGTTAATGGTGCGACCGGTTGGACATTGCGGACGCCGATTGTCGTTTACCCGACGCAGAATAATACCGGGCCGAGTACATTGCAGTTGACGATGGGCGGTCGCGTTCTGGGGTCGTTCAAACTTTATAAAGGGAACAAGACCGAACTGGTCGCCAACGACATTCAGAAAGATGTTGGTCTGATGTGTCTTCTGGATAACACCAAAACGTTTTTCAACGTGACCAATCCGGGGGCTATTTATGCTGGTTTGGGTACAGCTGCATATCGGGATGTAGGAACCAACCCTGGTAATGTGATGGAGGTAGGTGCCGGCAGGCTTCTGGCTGGTACCTTTATCAGCGATGCAGCCGACAAAACTTCAATTGGCGCGCGGGCAGCTACTGGATGCCAGTTCATGCGAGCACACCAGGCACCTGATGCGCCAGACCAGGTAAGTTACTGGCAGGTAATCAGCCTTAGCGAGGTCGTAAGTCCGACCTCCGTTGTGGATGTGCTGGCTATCTCTGGTCATGAAGTATTGTTTGGTCATGGCACTGGTGCGGGAATTACTTCGTGGCGCCATGTGGCGATGCTGGAAGGCGCTGCCTTTACGGGTGATATTTCTGCTCCAAATATGCGTGGCGATACCCTTGTTACGGTTGGAGATGGTTCTGGGGGGATGGCTATAGGTGGCGTTGATGGTGCAGGTTTTAATGGTAACAACCTGAACATTAAGTCATGGAATGGTATCGGATTTCAGAACTCAGCAGACCTGGCTATACGGGCGTATATCAGTACCCGACTCGGTGTTATCGCTGCTGGTGAAAATTTGCAGGCTGGAAGTGCGATATTCAACAAAAATGGCGACGTATACGGTGATATATGGGGCGGTGGTAGCGGACCTGGTTGGCTGAGTTCATTTGTAGCCGCTAAGCCTGGACGCCAGTACATCACGCAGGTCGGTGTGTTCCAGAATGACAAAACAAAGCCATTCATGCTTCATGACGATGGTTCTGGTGTATTTCTGGCGACAACCGGGATGTTACCTACAGCGGGTTTAGGGATTAATGGCTGGCACCGGGATAATGCAACCGGACTGATTACACAGTGGGGGTCTGGTGGTTTTACCAGTGGTCAGCGTATTAATTTCCCGGCGGTATTCCCGAACGTCTGCACTGCTGTTGTGGGTAATGATACTGGAACGGGAACGCTGGCAATTTCAATGACAGAGACCGATACGCATGGGTTTACTGTGCGCGGTTCGTCGTCGACTTTCGGTCTGAACTGGATTGCAAAGGGGTATTAAATGACCGGTAATTATTCGTATATTTATGATGCTTCCACGAACGCCTTTTATGCACTGGCGCTCATGAGCGAATATAAAAAGTCAGGGATTTGGCCTGATAATGGGGTGAGGGTTACAAACGAACAACATCGGCGCTTAATGGCGGGTCAGTCAGAGGGAAATGTAATTTCAGCAGATGCAGAAGGCAATCCGGTTCTGACACCTGCACTAATTGACTATGTCGCCATTGCGGCAGATGAACGTGACAACCGCATGGCTGAGGCCACAAAGCGCATTAACTGGTTGGAGGCAGCACAGGAGGATGGCGATATCACCTCAGAGGAGGAAATTGAACTGACAGCATTACGTACTTATCGCTCTGAGCTACGCCGGCTTGATTTGAGTCATATTACCGACATAGAGTCATACGATGGAATTGAATGGCCGGAAACCTGAATAGTCGCAAACCTTACAGGTTGATTTGAGGCGCTGTGATGATGGTGTACACTGCGCTTATCGGTGCATATGTTTAGGGATGAAAAATGAAAAAGATTTATTCAGTGCTATTAATCTCTCTTCTTTTATCAGGTTGCGGTTATCAATATGAAAGATCTCGGGATCGAGAATCAGCAGGCACCTTACAACAAAAAAGAGATGTTCTTTTAAAGTGGACTCCATTTACAGTTAATAATCGTCATCCTGGCGACCCTTCCAATATCTATGAGGCGAGGCGTAATTATATTGGGCATGGTGAGGAGAGCGATGAATTTCTCTCAGGGCTAATTTCGCAATGCTACAATTCTACATCAGATTTGTGCGCATATGATTACTATGTAAATGCTGCCAATGCTGAAAATAAAAAAATTATTGCAGAACAAACTAAAGTCGCCAATGAGTATAAACAGCAAATTATATCTGAGCGAAGTAAAAAGTTACCAGTACAAAAAGGTGATTTGTTTTATTGTAAAGTAGCGTTCAATCCTTCATTGGAACGCACTGATAGTGGAATTCGAGTCGGTGTAAAAGACAATATTGACACCGTAGGGTTTATTTTTTCCAACGGTTATAAATTGATTTCCCCTATACTAAAAGTTGTTGATGAGGCATCTGGTATCAGGGTTGGTCAAACTGATGATAAAGCAATAACTGTTATTGCAAGTTATGACGGTAATAGCTATTCAATAGATACGTATAATAATTATATATTACGACAATTTTCTAGAGGCATTATTATAGATACGGAGCAAACGGAACATGCAGGCAGGATTGATGCCTATGACTGTACAAAGGGGTAGTACTCTACCCGTGTCTATAAAGGACAAATACCAATTGGTGTAGTTTTTGTCCTGTTGTTTGCCACTAGCGAATAAAATTCTTCGGCGGTGTATACGGAAATTTAACGATGGATGAAGAAAAACAAGCAGTTTTTGATGATGTATGCAGGGTTATTGGACGTGCAGTCGTCATACTAAAAGAAACTAATCAGCCAGTTACCAAAAACAGCATAAACCTGATGTTGCAAGCGCACTCGGATCAGAGTGATGATGCGTATCTGTCAAGAATCTATGCTGTTGCAAAAGATGTAATGGAATAGGGTAATCTGTCCGTTTTTACTGGATTAGGCTTCCTGAGCGGCGTTCTATCCCTGCATTCATGTAGTCGATAGTTTTTTGAAGCTCACCTATGAGTGCAACCGCCCGCGTACGAGAGATACACATAAACTGGTCAGGAAACTCTTTAATTGGCCAATTTGGTATGCAGGCCATGTTATCTGTAAATGAAGCAGACAAGTAAACTTCGTTAGTCAGAAGGGAATAGCCTACTTCAAAACTGGTGAGCTCGGGTAAGCTGCTAACGTTGGATTCTCTGTTTTTCATTGGGGGTCCGACACTGTGTTTTTATACAGTGATTATGTTGAGTAGCAGATCATCAGTCAAGACATTCTGCATAATTCAGAAGAATATCGATAGTTGTGTTATGTATAACATATTGTTTTTCATATGCTTAATATAATGCTGTTATTCTTTTTTAGTGTGTTATCACATTGATTTTAAATAGTTATTTTTCGGTCTTGAAAACCGGCGACCCGAAAGGGTTCTAGAGTTCGAATCTCTACGCTTCCGCCAAATTTGTAATAAAGTCAATAACTTGAAGCATGGTTTTGACTTTATGGTGCATAAAGTGGTACAAAAAAAGCCCGTTTAGACGGGCTTTTTTTACATCTATGACCCATCCTGAATAGCGTTGACACGTTCCTGACTTAAATACGGAGAACGTGATGATGACTGAATTCAAACGCACCCAACGCGATTACCCTCTATCCTTTAAAATAGCTGTTGTTGAGCAGGTTGAAAAAGGCGAGATGACCTATAAACAGGCCCAGCAGCGGTATGGTATTCAGGGGCGCTCCACCGTTC
>NZ_CAMSEL010000023.1:0-84066 GCF_947057495.1 Citrobacter sp. Marseille-Q5395
AGCGCGGTGGTCCCACCTGACCCCATGCCGAACTCAGAAGTGAAACGCCGTAGCGCCGATGGTAGTGTGGGGTCTCCCCATGCGAGAGTAGGGAACTGCCAGGCATCAAATTGCAGTAAACCGGGATGACTAATCCGGGTAGTGACAAAGAAATTCGGTGGAGCGGTAGTTCAGTTGGTTAGAATACCTGCCTGTCACGCAGGGGGTCGCGGGTTCGAGTCCCGTCCGTTCCGCCACTTATTAGAAAATTAAGCCTGCTATTAATGCAGGCTTAATGATAATAAAATTTAGGGGCGTAGCTCAGTTGGTAGAGCACCGGTCTCCAAAACCGGGTGTCGCGAGTTCGAGTCTCTCCGCCCCTGCCAGAAACAATCCTTAGCATTTTTGCTAAGGATTTTTTTTTACCTGAAAATTGTGCCAATAGACCCTCCTGATTTCAGTTTCCCGGCATCCTTGCCAGTATTTTCTCTAACCTTCCAAAATATTCGTTTTTAGAAGATCTCGAATAAGCGGGTACTTATCGCTATTTTGTAGCCAAACTGCATACAATGGACGTGAAAGCGTAGCGCTGTCGGCAACTGTGTGGAGATCACTTTTTGCTTTTGCCCAATTGACGGGAAGCCAGCTAAACCCCTTAAGTACAGAAAGTTGTTGCCTTGCCAGTTCAGCTGAACTGGTGGTAAGCACCGGAACTTCATCGGCTGCGATCAATCCAGTTTCATGTTGTTGAAAGTCCGGCCCCCATTCCAGGCGCAAATAATTCAATTCATCTTTTGTTAGTGATGGTGTACTGCAATAAAGTGCCAGCGTGAAATATCCCAGCAATTGGCTACTAAATTCGTCCATTTTTGGGGCTTCAGTTGTGATCAGCAGATCAAGTTGTCGCTCATGAAGCTGTTTAACTAATGACTGACGCTGAGCGATCCTGGCTTCAAATTGCAGGCTGGATTGTGGCTCTTGCAACTGATACAAACGACCCAACCAGTTATTAAGCATGCACTCCCAAAGGGATGCGCTGGCTCCGATAGAAAACTCATTATGTCGCGAGGTATTTGCAACTTCCTTACGTGCTGCTTGCCACGTATTCATCAGTGTTTCTGCATAGGGCAATAATTTTTCACCCGCAGCGGTCAAACGGATATTGTTTCTGTGTCGGGTGAAGAGGTTCACACCAAGTTGATTTTCCAGCTGTCTGATCCGAAAACTTACTGCCGATTGGGTCAGGTAGAGCGCTTCAGCAGCCCGACCAAAGTGGCGTGTCCGGCTAACTTCCAGGAAAGTTTTTAACAATTCCGTATCCACAACTCGCTCCGTAAAATTATTTGTCGTTATGATTTAAATCTTTTGTTTGACGCTCTGTCAAGCGTAACTAATACTCCGCGCCATAAATAGCTCGGCCAAAGAATTAGGAGCGTGCAGGATGGCGGAAAGCTTTACGACGACTAATCGATATTTCGACAATAAATATTATCCCCGCGGATTCTCCCGTCATGGTGATTTCACCATTAAAGAGGCACAGCTGCTTGAGCGTCACGGTTATGCCTTCAATGAGTTGGATCTGGGCAAGCGTGAACCGGTAACTGAAGAAGAAAAACTGTTTGTTGCGGTATGCCGTGGTGAACGTGAGCCGGTTACCGAAGCTGAACGTGTGTGGTCTAAATACATGACGCGTATTAAGCGTCCGAAGCGTTTCCACACTCTGTCTGGCGGGAAACCTCAGGTAGAAGGTGCTGAAGATTACACCGAGTCAGATGATTAATAAAAAAAGGGCGAAAGCCCTTTTTTTATGCCAGTAGTTTCTGCAAATGAATTAATAATCTGTCTATTGCCCGATAACCAACAGCTTCCTGTAAGTGCTGGCGGGTTATATGGTCGCATTGTTCAATATCTGCAATAGTTCGAGCGACCTTTATCAGCCGTAGCCAGGCGCGGATGGATAATCCAAGGTGCGCTAACGTTTCTTCCAGCCAGCGTGCGTCATCGCTGCGCAGCTCGCAAAATTTATGTATATCCTGGCTATTCAGATGCGCGTTTAATTTCTTTTGTCGCTGATACTGACGCTCTCTTGCCACCATGACGCGTTTCTTCACTGTAGCGCTGTCTTCTCCTTTCATTACGCTCTGGCAAAGTATGCCTGGAGGCGGCAGGGGTACTTCGAGTGAGAGATCGAAGCGGTCGAGAAAAGGACCTGATAATCGACTGAGATAACGTAGCGTTTGCTCTGGGGTACAACGGTTGTGGTTTCCCTGATAGTGGCCCGTTGGGCTTGGGTTCATTGCAGCAACCAGTTGAAATCGTGCAGGGTAAGTTATTTTTGCCCGAGTGCGTGATAAATGGATCTGCCCGGATTCAATAGGTTCGCGTAGTGCATCCAGCGTACGCCGTTCAAACTCGGGTAATTCATCCAGAAACAATACGCCGTTATGTGCCAGAGAAATTTCTCCTGGCGCGGGAATGGATCCACCACCCACCATTGCGGTTAATGAGGCGCTGTGATGAGGTGAGCGAAATGGACGTTGCTTCCACTGCTTTTGTATCGTGTCGGAATTGACCAGACTGAGGATTGCTGCGCTTTCCAGAGCCTCGTCATTGCTAAGAGGTGGTAACAACCCTCTCAGACGACTTGCCAGCATCGTTTTCCCCGTCCCGGGAGGACCTATTAGCAGGAGATTGTGACCGCCTGCAGCGGTGATCTCTAACCCTCGTTTGCCCTGTTCCTGACCGATGACGTCACTAAGGTCATCAGGAAAAACTCTGGGTGTGGAATCTGCGGATATCGGCCTTTCCAAATCATGCTTACCTTCCAGAAATGCGCATACGGCCTGCAAGTGATCGGCAATCAAACACCCTTCACCGTGTATCAGTCCAACTTCTGCTGCATTCTCTTTTGCGACAATAATTTGCCTGCCTGCACGAATTGCTTCGGTCGCGCTGGATATAGCTCCTGGAACGCCGCGTAGTGCGCCTGTAAGCGCTAATTCGCCTACCAGCTCATATGTGTTGAGATTATGAGTTGTAAGCTGCTCAGAAGCGGCCAGAAGCGCGATGGCGATAGGTAAATCGTATCTCCCCCCTTCTTTGGGAAGATCTGCCGGGGCGAGGTTAATCGTTATCTTTTTTGCCGGGAATTCATACCCGCTATTAATAATCGCACTGCGAACCCGATCGCGGGCTTCTTTCACCGTCGTTTCGGGTAACCCCACCATGGTTAAACCTGGCAGACCATTGCTGATATGTACCTCAATGGTAATGGGTGGCGCATTCACACCAAGCGCGGCGCGTGTGTAGACAATTGACAGTGACATATCCCCTCCTGAGATAGGTATTATGTCGTAAAAAATAACGGCAATATCTTGTCTTTTTGATATTTTTAGATGCTTATTCACGTATTTTTGTGTAATTGCAAACTGCCTATGTAACCTTTGGAATCGTGCTAGCAAAGGTAAGTTAATCAGCTCAAAGTCGATAGATAGCGCCGTCGAAATTGCTCAATAACGTGAAATATTTTCATTTTCTATTTTTTGTATAAAAAACAACGGTGTTTATATAAACCGTTAACTGCGTCAGAAAAATGAATGTAAAAATATCTTGTGTCATCTTTAAATTCTATGGTAACTCTTTAGGTATTCCTTCGAACAAGATGCAAGAAAATACAAAAATGACAGCCCTTCTACGAGTGATTAGCCTGGTCGTGATTAGCGTGGTGGTGATTATTATCCCACCGTGCGGGGCTGCACTTGGACGAGGAAAGGCTTAGAAAACAAGCCTTAACGAACTAAGACCCCCGCACCGAAAGGTCCGGGGGTTTTTTTTGACCTTAAAAACATAAACGAGGAGCAGAAAGTGAACGATAGCATAAAATTCTGTTTCTCAAGATTTACGGCGGGGATGTAACTATGAATGGGGCACAGTGGGTGGTACATGCGTTGCGTGCACAAGGGGTTAAAACCGTCTTTGGTTATCCCGGGGGCGCAATTATGCCGGTTTACGATGCATTGTATGACGGTGGCGTAGAACACTTGTTGTGCCGACACGAGCAGGGTGCGGCGATGGCGGCGATTGGCTATGCCCGTTCAACGGGTAAAACCGGCGTTTGTATTGCCACCTCTGGTCCAGGTGCTACTAACCTGATCACCGGTCTGGCTGATGCCTTGTTAGATTCCGTTCCCGTTGTTGCCATCACCGGCCAGGTGTCCTCCCCGTTTATCGGAACCGATGCGTTCCAGGAAGTGGACGTTCTGGGATTGTCGTTGGCATGTACTAAACACAGTTTTTTGGTGCAATCATTTGAAGAGTTACCACGCATCCTGGCTGAAGCTTTCGAGGTTGCGAATTCTGGTCGCCCAGGCCCGGTATTGGTGGATATCCCAAAGGATATCCAACTGGCCAGTGGGTCGCTGGAACCCTATTTTTCTACCGTCGAAAACGCAGCGGCTTTCCCATATCCTGAGGTTGAACAAGCCCGTAAGATGCTGGCGCAGGCACAAAAGCCGGTTCTGTACGTTGGCGGCGGTGTGGGCATGGCGCAGGCGGTTCCGGCTCTGCGTGAGTTCATTGCAGTAACGCAGATCCCAGCGGTTTGTACACTGAAAGGTCTGGGTTCTGTCGATGCAGCTTACCCGTACTACCTGGGTATGTTGGGAATGCACGGTACCAAAGCTGCAAACTTTGCCGTGCAGGAGTGCGACTTGCTGATTGCTGTCGGTGCTCGTTTTGATGACCGGGTGACCGGTAAGTTAAATACTTTCGCACCGAATGCCAACGTGATCCATATGGATATCGATCCGGCCGAGATGAACAAGCTGCGTCAGACGCACGTTGCGCTGCAAGGTGATTTGAATACGCTGTTACCCGCATTACAACAGCCGTTGACCATCAACGAATGGTGCCAATATGCCGCAGATATGCGGGCTGAACATGCCTGGCGCTACGATCATCCTGGCGAAGCTATCTACGCGCCATTGTTATTAAAACAATTGTCCGACCGTAAACCTGCCGATAGCGTAGTCACCACCGATGTCGGTCAGCATCAGATGTGGTCCGCACAGCACATGACCTACGCTCGCCCGGAGAACTTCATCACCTCCAGTGGCCTCGGAACAATGGGTTTTGGCTTACCTGCGGCGGTGGGCGCGCAGGTGGCTCGCCCGGACGATACGGTAATCTGTATCTCCGGTGACGGCTCTTTTATGATGAACGTACAGGAGCTGGGCACCGTAAAACGCAAGCAGTTGCCGCTGAAGATTGTCTTACTCGATAACCAGCGGTTAGGCATGGTGCGACAATGGCAGCAGCTGTTTTTCCAGGAACGTTATAGCGAAACCACTCTTACCGATAACCCCGATTTTCTTATGTTAGCCAGCGCCTTCGGCATCCCTGGCCAACACATTACCCGTAAAGACCAGGTTGAAGCGGCACTCGACACTATGCTGAATAGTGAGGGTCCATACCTGCTTCATGTCTCAATCGACGAACTTGAGAACGTCTGGCCTCTGGTACCGCCAGGTGCCAGTAACTCAGAAATGCTGGAGAAATTATCATGATGCAACATCAGGTCGCCGTTGAGGCTCGTTTCAATCCGGAAACGTTAGAACGTGTTTTACGCGTGGTACGCCATCGTGGTTTTCAGGTGTGTTCCATGAACATGGAAGCAGCTTCCGATGCTCAAAATATAAATATCGAATTGACCGTTGCCAGCCCCCGGTCGGTCGACTTACTGTTTAGTCAGTTAACTAAACTGGTCGATGTTGCACATGTTGCTATCTGCCAGAGTTCTACCACATCACAACAAATCCGCGCCTGAGCGCAAAAGGAAGAAAAATGACGACGAAAAAAGCTGATTACATTTGGTCCAATGGCGAGATGATTCGTTGGGAAGATGCGAAGGTTCACGTGATGTCCCACGCACTGCACTATGGTACTTCAGTATTTGAAGGTATCCGTTGCTACGATTCTCACAAAGGCCCGGTGGTGTTCCGTCATCGCGAACATATGCAGCGTCTGCGTGATTCAGCCAAGATCTATCGTTTTCCGGTATCTCAGAGCGTTGATGAACTGATGGAAGCCTGTCGCGCGGTGATCCGCAAAAATAATCTGACCAGCGCCTATATCCGTCCGCTGGTATTTGTTGGCGATGTGGGTATGGGCGTTAACCCGCCGGCAGGATACACCACGGATGTGATCATCGCTGCGTTCCCGTGGGGGGCGTATCTGGGCGCTGAAGCGCTGGATCAGGGGATCGATGCGATGGTTTCCTCGTGGAACCGTGTTGCACCAAACACTATTCCTACCGCTGCTAAAGCGGGTGGTAACTACCTGTCTTCGCTGCTGGTGGGTAGCGAAGCACGTCGTCATGGCTACCAGGAAGGGATTGCGCTGGACGTAAATGGCTACATCTCCGAAGGTGCAGGTGAAAACCTGTTTGAAGTTAAAGATGGCATTCTGTTTACCCCGCCATTTACCTCCTCCGCGCTGCCAGGCATCACGCGTGACGCGATCATCAAGCTGGCGAAAGATCTTGATATCGAAGTGCGTGAGCAGGTGTTGTCCCGCGAATCCCTGTACCTGGCCGACGAAGTGTTCATGTCCGGTACTGCGGCAGAAATCACTCCGGTGCGTAGCGTTGACGGTATCCAGGTGGGTGAAGGCCGTTGTGGCCCGGTGACCAAACGTATCCAGCAAGCCTTCTTTGGTCTCTTTACTGGTGAAACGGAAGATAAATACGGTTGGTTGGATCAGGTTAACCAATAAACATAAATTTGGGACGGCACGCACCGTCCCAATTATTAGATAGACGGGAGTAAATACAGCATGCCTAAGTATCGTTCTGCCACCACCACCCACGGCCGAAACATGGCGGGTGCACGCGCACTGTGGCGCGCCACCGGGATGACCGATGATGATTTCAGTAAACCGATTATTGCCGTGGTGAACTCCTTTACCCAGTTCGTACCGGGCCACGTGCACCTGCGCGATCTCGGTAAGCTGGTTGCCGAACAGATTGAAGCCTCAGGCGGCGTGGCGAAAGAGTTCAACACTATCGCTGTGGATGACGGTATCGCCATGGGGCACGGGGGTATGCTTTATTCACTGCCGTCGCGCGAGCTGATTGCCGATTCGGTGGAGTATATGGTGAATGCTCATTGCGCTGATGCGATGGTTTGCATTTCCAACTGCGACAAAATCACCCCGGGGATGTTAATGGCCTCTCTGCGGCTGAACATTCCGGTGATTTTTGTTTCCGGCGGGCCGATGGAAGCCGGTAAAACCAAGCTCTCCGACCAAATCATCAAGCTCGATCTGGTTGATGCGATGATTCAGGGTGCAGATCCGAAAGTCTCTGACTCCCAAAGCGATCAGATTGAACGTTCCGCCTGCCCAACCTGTGGTTCCTGTTCCGGGATGTTCACCGCTAACTCGATGAACTGTCTGACAGAAGCATTGGGCTTGTCGCAGCCGGGCAATGGATCGCTGCTGGCAACCCACACTGACCGTAAGCAGCTGTTTCTCAATGCCGGTTCACGAATCGTTGAACTGACCAAACGCTATTACGAGCAGAATGATGATTCCGCCCTGCCGCGCAATATTGCCAGCAAGGCGGCATTTGAAAACGCCATGACGCTGGATATCGCCATGGGCGGTTCCACTAACACCGTTCTGCACTTGCTGGCCGCCGCGCAGGAAGCGGAAATTGACTTCACGATGAGTGATATCGATAAGCTGTCTCGCAAGGTTCCACAGTTGTGTAAAGTGGCGCCAAGTACGCAGAAATACCATATGGAAGATGTTCACCGTGCGGGCGGCGTACTGGGCATTTTAGGCGAGCTGGATCGTGCAGGTCTGTTGAATCGTGATGTGAAAAACGTACTGGGGCTGACTTTGTCGCAGTCTCTGGAGCAGTACGATGTGATGCTGACTCAGGATGAGGCGGTGAAAAAGATGTTCCGCGCAGGCCCGGCGGGTATTCGTACCACCCAGGCATTCTCGCAGGACTGCCGCTGGGATACGCTGGATGATGATCGTGCTGAGGGTTGTATCCGCTCGCTGGAACATGCCTACAGCAAAGATGGTGGCCTGGCGGTACTGTACGGTAATTTCGCTGAAAATGGGTGTATCGTCAAAACCGCTGGTGTGGACGACAGTATTCTGAAATTCACTGGTCCTGCCAAAGTTTATGAGAGTCAGGATGAGGCGGTAGATGCGATTCTTGGCGGTAAAGTTGTTGCGGGCGATGTGGTCGTTATTCGCTACGAAGGGCCTAAAGGTGGACCGGGGATGCAGGAAATGCTCTACCCAACGACCTTCCTGAAATCGATGGGGCTGGGTAAAGCGTGCGCGCTGATAACCGACGGTCGTTTCTCCGGTGGAACATCGGGTCTCTCTATCGGTCACGTCTCTCCGGAAGCGGCCAGCGGCGGCAATATTGCTATCATTGAAGATGGCGACATGATTGCCATCGATATCCCGAATCGCGGTATTCAATTGCAACTCAGCGATGCGGAAATTGCTGCCCGCCGTGAAGCGCAGGAAGCCCGCGGCGATAAAGCCTGGACACCAAAAGATCGTCAGCGTCAGGTTTCCTTTGCTCTTCGCGCTTATGCCAGTCTGGCAACCAGTGCCGACAAAGGTGCGGTACGTGATAAATCGAAATTGGGGGGGTAATGACTATGGCTGATTCACAACCCCTGTCTGGCACCCCTGAGGGTGCTGAGTATCTCAGGGCGGTGCTGCGTGCGCCGGTCTATGAAGCGGTACAGGTGACGCCGCTGCAAAAAATGGAAAAGCTCTCATCGCGCCTCGACAACGTCATTCTGGTGAAGCGCGAAGACCGACAACCGGTTCACAGCTTCAAGCTGCGTGGTGCCTATGCCATGATGGCGGGCCTTACAGAAGCGCAAAAAGCGCATGGTGTAATCACCGCATCTGCAGGTAATCATGCCCAGGGCGTTGCCTTTTCTTCTGCTCGTCTTGGCGTGAAGGCGTTGATTGTCATGCCGACCGCGACTGCGGATATCAAAGTTGATGCGGTACGCGGTTTTGGCGGCGAGGTGTTGCTGCACGGCGCAAATTTTGATGAAGCTAAAGCTAAAGCCATTGAGCTTTCGCAACAGCAGGGCTTTACCTGGGTTCCACCGTTCGACCATCCTATGGTTATTGCCGGACAAGGGACGCTGGCGCTGGAATTACTTCAGCAGGATGCGCACCTGGATCGCGTTTTTGTTCCGGTGGGTGGCGGCGGACTGGCGGCAGGTGTTGCGGTGCTGATTAAACAGCTGATGCCGCAGATCAAAGTCATTGCGGTTGAAGCTGAAGATTCTGCTTGCCTGAAGGCGGCGCTGGAAGCCGGTCATCCGGTAGATCTTCCGCGCGTCGGATTGTTTGCAGAGGGGGTGGCGGTCAAGCGTATCGGTGACGAAACTTTCCGCCTGTGTCAGGAATACCTTGATGACATCATCACCGTTGACAGCGATGCTATCTGTGCGGCGATGAAGGATCTGTTCGAGGACGTGCGTGCTGTGGCGGAACCGTCTGGTGCACTGGCGCTGGCGGGGATGAAAAAATACATTGCCCAGCACAATATTCGCGGCGAACGTCTGGCGCATGTGCTCTCTGGCGCTAACGTCAATTTCCACGGTCTGCGCTACGTTTCTGAACGCTGCGAGCTGGGGGAACAGCGTGAAGCGTTGCTGGCGGTGACGATCCCGGAAGAGAAGGGCAGCTTCCTGAAATTCTGTCAGCTGCTGGGTGGGCGCTCGGTCACCGAGTTTAACTACCGTTTTGCCGATGCCAAAGACGCCTGTATTTTTGTCGGTGTGCGCCTGAGCCGTGGGCTGGAAGAACGTAAGGAAATCCTCCAGTTGCTCAATGACGGTGGTTACAGCGTGGTGGATCTTTCCGACGACGAAATGGCCAAGCTGCATGTGCGCTATATGGTTGGTGGGCGTCCGTCAAAACCGCTACAAGAGCGTTTGTACAGCTTCGAGTTTCCCGAGTCTCCGGGGGCGCTGTTGAAATTCCTGCATACCCTGGGTACCCACTGGAATATTTCCCTTTTCCACTACCGCAGCCACGGTACCGACTATGGTCGGGTGCTGGCTGCATTTGAACTGGCCGATCATGAACCGGACTTTGAAACCAGACTGAACGAGTTGGGTTATGACTGTCATGATGAGACTCACAACCCGGCGTTTCGCTTCTTCCTTGCAGGTTAGTATTAACGTTCGTTGGGCGGATAGGGCGCAAGCGTCCTATCCGCCCAGGTTTTAATGGTTGGGTAAAATTTTCCAGAATGCATCAATGAGCGGCTCATGCAGCCGCTTTTTTTGTGCACAAACGCCCAGCTCAAACGGTGTTCTTTCATCGCTACGTTCTAATATCATCACGCGGTTACGCACCGGTTCAGGGCTGTTTTCCAGCACCACTTCTGGCAGCAATGCCACGCCACACCCGAGCGCCACCATCGATACCATGGCTTCATGCCCACCGACTGTGGCGTAAATCATAGGGTTGCTGATTTTATTACGCCGGAACCACAGCTCAATACGGCGGCGCACCGGCCCCTGATCGGCCATGATAAACGGTATCGATGACCAGTCAGGTTCATCGGCGGAGATTTGGCTGCGAACCGGGCAGGGCAATGCCGGGGCGATTAACACCACCGCCAGATTTTCCAGCATTGAGAAGGCGACGGCGCCAGGCAGCGTTTCCGGTTTACCGGCAATGGCCAGATCGGCTTCTCCGGTGACCACTTTTTCCATCGCATCAGCGGCGTCGCCGGTTGTGAGCTTAATTTCTACTGACGGATGTTCGGCGCGAAAGCGATCCAGAATGGGGGGCAAATGGCTGTAGGCGGCGGTTACCGAGCAGAAGATATGTAACTCACCGGACAGCGATGGCCCTTGCTGATCAAGGGTATGACGCAATTGCTGATATTGGAGCAACGTCTGTTGGGCAAACACGCGCAACTCTTCTCCCGCCTCGGTCAGCGTGACCGTGCGATTATCGCGCACAAACAGTGGTTGCCCGAGATCTTCCTCAAGGCGCTGAATCTGTCGGGAGAGCGTGGAAGGACTGACGTGCATCGCCCGTGCACTGCGGCCAAAATGGCGGCTTTCCGCCAGGTGCAGGAAGGTTTTCAGATCGCGTAAATCCACAGGCTTAGCCCTCAATGTTGACGTTGCAGATATTGCAATGTGACGTTGTGAATATATCAATTTCCGCAATAAATTTCCTGTTGTAATGTGAGTACATTCTCGCTTAAACGCGAACCGAACAATAAGAAGCACAACATCACGAGGAATCACCATGGCTAACTACTTTAATACACTGAATCTGCGCCAGCAGCTGGCACAGCTGGGTAAATGTCGCTTTATGGGCCGCGAAGAATTCGCCGACGGCGCGAGCTACCTTCAGGGTAAAAAAGTGGTTATCGTCGGCTGTGGTGCTCAAGGTCTGAACCAGGGGCTGAACATGCGTGACTCTGGTCTGGATATCTCCTATGCCCTGCGTAAAGAAGCGATTGCTGAGAAGCGCGCATCCTGGCGCAAAGCAACAGAAAACGGCTTCAAAGTAGGTACTTACGAAGAGCTGATCCCGCAGGCTGATCTGGTGGTTAACCTGACGCCAGACAAACAGCACTCTGACGTTGTGCGTTCCGTTCAGCCGCTGATGAAAGACGGCGCGGCGCTGGGCTATTCCCATGGCTTCAACATCGTGGAAGTGGGGGAGCAGATCCGTAAAGATATCACCGTGGTGATGGTAGCGCCGAAATGCCCGGGAACCGAAGTGCGTGAAGAGTACAAACGTGGTTTCGGTGTACCGACCCTGATCGCCGTCCATCCGGAAAATGACCCTAAAGGTGAAGGCATGGCGATTGCTAAAGCCTGGGCTGCGGCAACCGGTGGTCACCGTGCTGGCGTACTGGAATCCTCTTTCGTCGCGGAAGTGAAATCTGACCTGATGGGTGAGCAGACTATCCTGTGCGGTATGCTGCAGGCCGGTTCTCTGCTGTGCTTCGATAAACTGGTGCAAGAAGGTACTGACCCGGCTTACGCAGAAAAACTGATTCAGTTCGGCTGGGAAACCATCACCGAAGCGCTGAAACAGGGTGGTATTACGCTGATGATGGACCGCCTGTCTAACCCGGCGAAACTGCGTGCTTACGCGTTGTCCGAGCAACTGAAAGAGATCATGGCGCCGCTGTTCCAGAAACATATGGACGACATCATCTCCGGCGAATTCTCCTCCGGCATGATGGCTGACTGGGCTAACGACGATAAGAAACTGCTGACCTGGCGTGAAGAGACCGGTAAAACCGCGTTCGAAACAGCCGCCCAGTTCGAGGGTAAAATCAGCGAGCAGGAATACTTTGATAAAGGCGTTCTGATGATCGCAATGGTGAAAGCGGGCGTTGAGCTGGCGTTCGAAACCATGGTGGCGTCCGGCATTATCGAAGAGTCCGCTTACTATGAGTCACTCCACGAGCTGCCGCTGATTGCCAACACCATTGCCCGTAAGCGTCTGTACGAAATGAACGTGGTTATTTCCGATACTGCAGAATACGGCAACTATCTGTTCTCTTACGCTTGCGTACCGCTGCTGAAAGAGTTCATGACTACGTTGCAGACCGGCGACCTGGGTAAAGCGATTGCCGAAGGTGCGGTAGATAACGCACAGCTGCGTGATGTGAACGATGCGATTCGCAGCCATGCAATTGAGAAAGTGGGTCAGAAGCTGCGTGGCTACATGACTGACATGAAGCGTATTGCTGTCGCGGGCTAAAAATGTGTCGGGTGGCGTTAACGCTTACCCGACTTTCATCGTAGTACGTAGCTGCCATCCGGCAGATAAACCCGGTGCTTATACTCACCGGGTTTTTTATTAGTTGCGGTACAGCACCTTAATGATGTGGTAACCGAACTGCGTATGCAGTGGGCCGGTGGGTTCCAGTACCGGGCAGGAGAAAACCACTTTATCAAACGCCGGAACCATCTGGCCTTGACGGAACTCACCCAGGTGACCGCCTTTTTTACCTGACGGGCAGGTAGAGTGTTTCTTCGCCAGTTTCTCGAAGTCTGCGCCGTTTTTAATTTGTTCCAGAAGATCCAGAGCCAGTTTCTCTTCTTTAACAAGGATATGCAGTGCTGCTGCTGTTTTTGCCATGATCGTGCCTTGAGTGGGATGGTTGAGGCTGGCTATACTACCATGCTCTAAATCTCCCCTCCCGACTTTCATTGAGTGACCTTTATGCGTTTAAACCCCGGACAACAACAAGCCGTCGAATTCGTCACCGGACCTTGCCTGGTGCTGGCGGGGGCCGGTTCTGGTAAGACGCGCGTGATCACGAATAAAATTGCCCATCTGATTCGCGAATGTGGTTATCAGGCACGACATATTGCAGCGGTGACCTTTACTAACAAGGCCGCGCGCGAGATGAAAGAGCGTGTGGCGCAGACGCTGGGCCGTAAAGAAGCGCGTGGTTTGATGATCTCCACCTTCCACACTCTGGGGTTGGATATTATCAAGCGTGAGTACGCGGCGTTGGGGATGAAATCCAACTTCTCTCTGTTTGATGATACCGATCAGGTGGCGCTGCTTAAAGATCTGACCGAGGGGTTGATCGACGATGATAAAGTGGTGCTGCAACAGCTGATCTCGACGATCTCCAACTGGAAAAACGATCTAATGACTCCGGCGCAGGCGGCGGCTAGCGCTAAAGGGGAGCGTGACCGTATTTTTGCCCATTGCTACGGTTTGTACGATGCCCATATGAAGGCGTGTAACGTTCTCGATTTTGACGATCTGATTTTGCTTCCGACTTTGCTACTACAGCGCAATGAAGAGGTGAGAGAACGCTGGCAGAACAGAATCCGCTATCTGCTGGTGGATGAATACCAGGATACCAACACCAGTCAGTACGAGTTGGTTAAGCTGCTGGTGGGACGCCGTGCGCGCTTTACTGTGGTGGGGGACGATGACCAGTCTATCTATTCCTGGCGTGGTGCACGTCCGCAGAATCTGGTGCTGCTGAGCAAAGATTTTCCGGCGTTGCAGGTGGTCAAGCTGGAACAAAACTACCGTTCTTCCGGACGTATTCTGAAAGCGGCAAATATTCTCATTGCCAACAACCCACATGTCTTTGAAAAAAGGCTCTTTTCCGAACTGGGTTATGGCGCTGAACTAAAAGTACTGAGTGCCAATAACGAAGAGCACGAAGCAGAGCGCGTGACCGGAGAACTGATTGCCCATCACTTTGTTAACAAAACACAGTATAAAGATTACGCGATCCTCTATCGCGGTAATCATCAGTCGCGGGTGTTCGAAAAATTCCTGATGCAGAACCGCATTCCGTACAAAATTTCCGGCGGAACGTCGTTTTTCTCGCGCCCGGAGATCAAAGATTTGCTGGCCTATCTGCGGGTATTGAGCAATCCGGATGATGACAGCGCATTTCTGCGCATAGTGAATACCCCGAAACGTGAAATCGGCCCTGCCACGCTGCAAAAATTGGGCGAGTGGGCAATGACGCGTAATAAAAGTTTGTTTACTGCCAGCTTTGATATGGGGCTTAGCCAGACGCTTACCGGGCGTGGTTATGACTCTCTGACTCGTTTTACTCACTGGCTGGGTGAAATTCAGCGCCTGGCAGAGCGCGAACCGATTGCAGCAGTACGTGACCTGATCCACGGCATTGATTACGAATCCTGGCTGTATGAAACCTCGCCCAGTCCGAAAGCTGCAGAAATGCGCATGAAAAACGTCAATACGCTGTTCAGTTGGATGACGGAGATGCTGGAAGGCAGCGAGCTGGAAGAGCCGATGACGTTGACCCAGGTGGTGACGCGCTTTACGTTACGCGACATGATGGAGCGCGGGGAGAGCGAAGAAGAGTTGGATCAGGTGCAGTTAATGACGCTACACGCCTCAAAAGGGCTGGAGTTTCCGTATGTGTTTATGGTGGGCATGGAAGAGGGATTCCTGCCGCACCAGAGCAGCATTGACGAAGACAACATAGATGAAGAGCGTCGCCTGGCCTATGTAGGGATCACCCGTGCACAGAAAGAGCTTATCTTCACGCTGTGTAAAGAGCGTCGCCAGTACGGCGAACTGGTGCGCCCGGAACCGAGCCGTTTTCTGCTGGAATTACCGCAGGATGACGTTATCTGGGAACAGGAACGTAAAGTGGTGAGTGCCGAAGAACGGATGCAAAAAGGACAGAGTCACCTGGCGAATCTGAAAGCAATGATGGCTGCAAAGAAAGCGAAATAGTCGATCGGGGCGGGTCTGAAATGTGCTGACAGACCCGATAAGATGCGCTGGCATCACCATCCGGCATGTGAAACGTTACTGTACTTCCAGTGGCCAGTGGACGTAACTTTGCCACTGGCTTTCCTGATCGATAAGCTCTTTACCCAGCGGATGATGCGCCAGCCAGCCTTCTGGCAATCTTACCGTAAGGTGCTCATTCTTTGCGTCCAGATGAATTTCTGGCACTAAGTCGTCACGGCGACGACTGGCGAAAATAATCGCCAGGCGTAGCAAGCGGCAAAGATGTTCTGCGATGCGAGGCGGCACGGCATTTTGCTGGTGGAGTGAGGAGAGATCGACCGGATTGGTCTGGTTTAATAATAGCGTCGCTAACAGTTTTTTCTGTGCCGGGGTAAATCCTGGAAGATCAAGGTTTCGCACCAGCCAGGCGGCATGTAGTGGTGCCTGCTTATATTCCACACTCAAGCCTATTTCATGCAACTGACAGGCACTTTGCAGCAGTTCGCTACTGATAGCTTCAAGATGCCACTCATTTTTCACTTGATCGAATAAATGTACTGCCAATTTTGCAACGCGGTTTGCCTGATCGGTATCGACCATAAACCGACGCTGAATATTGCGTAACGTACGGCTGCGAATGTCCTGATCCACCGGCAAGTGCAGCATGCCGTACACCAGGCCTTCACGTAATGCACCGCCCGCGAGAGTCATACACTGAATGTTCAGTTCGGTAAAAATGGCGATCAGAATCGCCAGCCCGCTGGGGAACACCAGTGCGCGCTCCAGTGTTAGCCCTTCGATTTCCAGCTCTTCCAGACGTCCGCAATGAATGGCGCGTTGTTTTAACTGCTGGAGTTTTGCCAGAGTAATGCGTTCATCCATGCCCTGCGCCATCATAATTTCCTGCAAAGCCTGTACGGTGCCAGAAGCACCTACGCAGACTTTCCAGCCATGAAAGCGCAGCTTGTCAGCGACCGGGCGCAGAACGTCACGTGCTGCTTTCTCGGCTTCGTCAAAGTTTTCTTGTGCCAGATTTCGATCGGTGAAATACCGTTCGAGCCACGTAACACAGCCCATTGACAGACTAAACAGTGAGGTTGTTTGCGCACCAGAGCCAGTTACCAGCTCTGTACTTGCTCCACCAATATCAACGACCAGACGCTGATCAGCGCCGCCGGTGGTGTGGGCAACGCCCTGATAGATAAGACGCGCTTCTTCTTCGCCGCTAATAACCTGAACAGCACAGCCGAGGATCTCTTTCGCTTTCGCAATAAAAACATCGGCATTGACGGCGATACGCAATGTCGCTGTGGCGACCACCCGGATTTGCGGCTGAGGGATATCCTGCAGACGCTCAGCAAACAGGCGCAGGCATTGCCAGCCGCGCTCCATTGCTTCTGCGGAGAGAATATTTTCGCTGTTCAGCCCAGCAGCCAGACGCACTTTGCGCTTAATTCGCGTGAGTGTCTGAATACTCCCTGCTACTTCGCGCACTACCAGCATATGAAAACTATTGGATCCGAGATCTATTGCTGCATAGAGCGAAGTAGAGTTGAGCATGACTTAGTTAACCTGAACGACGACGATTACGTGGAGCACCACCAGTACGACGTGGGCCATTGCCAGGGCGCGAGCGCGTCAGGCGCAGCGGTTTTGGCAGATCGGTCATCAGCGCGTCTGGGTTGTACTTGCTAACCGGAATCGAGTGGCCGATATAGGTCTCGATTGCAGGTAAATTCAACGCGTACTCTTCACAGGCGAGGCTAATAGAGTGACCGCTCGCTCCAGCGCGACCCGTACGACCAATACGGTGAACGTAATCTTCACAGTCATCTGGCAGGTCATAGTTGAACACGTGTGTTACGGCCGGAATATGCAGACCACGCGCGGCAACATCAGTCGCAACAAGAATGTCGAGATCGCCACGGGTGAACTCTTCCAGAATACGCAGGCGTTTTTTCTGTGCCACGTCGCCAGTTAGCAGGCCTACGCGATGACCGTCGGCAGCAAGACTGCCCCAGATATCTTCACAGCGGTGCTTGGTATTGGCAAAAACAATGGCGCGATCCGG
The DNA here is from genome assembly GCF_947057495.1 of Citrobacter sp. Marseille-Q5395. NCBI lineage: Bacteria > Pseudomonadati > Pseudomonadota > Gammaproteobacteria > Enterobacterales > Enterobacteriaceae > Citrobacter > Citrobacter sp. Marseille-Q5395. The sequence continues at coordinate 17,339 of NZ_CAMSEL010000023.1, forward strand.
CCACTCTTCTTCAATCAGCGTTTGCAGCAAACGCATTTTCTCTTCATTTGAAGGATAGAAGAGCTCTTCTTTAATACGGTGACCTGTCTTCTGTTCCGGTTCGACTTCAACGTATTCGGCATTGTTCATCTGTTCGAACGCCAGTTCGCGAACGCGGTAAGAGAGGGTTGCGGAAAACAGCATGTTCAGACGCTGGTTGGTTGGCGGCATACGACGGAACAACCAACGGATATCTTTAATAAAGCCCAGATCGTACATGCGATCGGCTTCATCCAGTACGACGACCTGAATCGCGCCCAGGTTAATGTGGTTCTGCTTTGCGTAGTCAATTAGACGGCCAGTGGTGCCGATAAGAATATCGACCCCGCTCTCCAGCACTTTTAACTGCTTGTCGTAACCGTCGCCGCCATATGCCAGGCCTAATTTCAGTCCTGTTGTCTGCGCGAGTGGCTCGGCGTCTGCGTGGATCTGCACGGCTAACTCACGCGTTGGCGCCATAATTAACGCACGCGGTTGGTTCACCTTGCGATCGGCAATCGCGGGATGAGAGAGAAGGTAATGAAACGTTGACGTAAGAAACGCCATCGTTTTTCCGGTACCGGTTTGCGCCTGCCCTGCTACATCACGACCAGCCAGCGTAAGCGGGAGGGCCAGTGCCTGAATGGGCGTACAATTATGAAACCCTTTGTTTTCAAGGGCTTCTATCACCTTTGGGTGCAGGGCGAAGTCGGAAAACTTCTGTTCTGTTAAATGTGTTTTGCTCATAGTGTGGTAGAATATCAGCTTACTATTGCTTTACGAAAGCGTATCCGGTGAAATAAAGTCAACCTTTAGTTGGTTAATGCAGTACATAAAGCATTCATGATGCGTCGAGGCGGCAAGTGAATGAGTCACTGGAGCGTACAATAGTACGTGACTGGGACACAGAGCGCAGCCAACAATGAGGCAGCTTGAAGGATGATGTGTATACACCAACACACCAGGCTTATTCCTGTGGAGTTATTATGAGCGATAAAATTATTCACCTGACTGACGACAGTTTTGACACGGATGTACTCAAAGCGGACGGAGCTATCCTCGTTGATTTCTGGGCAGAGTGGTGCGGTCCGTGCAAAATGATCGCTCCGATTCTGGATGAAATCGCTGACGAATATCAGGGCAAATTGACGGTTGCTAAACTGAATATTGACCAAAACCCAGGCACCGCGCCGAAGTATGGTATCCGTGGCATCCCGACCCTGCTGCTGTTTAAAAACGGCGAAGTTGCGGCGACGAAAGTCGGCGCGCTGTCCAAAGGTCAGTTGAAAGAGTTCCTCGACGCCAACCTGGCGTAAGGAAGTATCATGATCGGGCGCCCATACTCCAAAATGATTCGGATGACTGGACGCCCGACTTGAGTCGTGCTAAGTTAGTGTTGACTTCGTATTAAACATACCTTATTAAGTTTGAATCTTGTTTTATCCACTGCTTCCCGTTGTTTCTCGTGCGAGAAGTGGACAGATTCCTGGCTTGTCACTCAATCCGTCTTGTCGTTTCAGTTCTGCGTACTTTCCTGTGACCAGACAGCGAACAGACATGAGTCGAAGGCCGTAAACAGGCATGGATGACCCTGCCATACCATTCACAACATTAAGTTCGAGATTTACCCCAAGTTTAAGAACTCACACCATTATGAATCTTACCGAATTAAAGAATACGCCGGTTTCTGAGCTGATCACTCTCGGCGAAAATATGGGTCTGGAAAACCTGGCTCGTATGCGCAAGCAGGACATTATTTTTGCCATCCTGAAGCAGCACGCAAAGAGTGGCGAAGATATCTTTGGTGACGGTGTGCTGGAGATATTGCAGGATGGATTTGGTTTCCTCCGCTCTGCAGACAGCTCCTACCTCGCCGGTCCTGATGACATCTACGTTTCTCCCAGCCAAATCCGCCGTTTCAACCTCCGCACTGGTGATACCATCTCCGGTAAGATTCGCCCGCCGAAAGAAGGTGAACGCTATTTTGCGCTGTTGAAAGTTAACGAAGTTAACTACGACAAACCGGAAAACGCCCGTAATAAAATTCTCTTTGAGAACTTAACGCCGCTGCACGCAAACTCTCGTCTGCGTATGGAGCGTGGTAACGGTTCTACTGAGGACTTAACGGCTCGCGTACTGGATCTGGCTTCTCCGATTGGCCGTGGCCAACGTGGTCTGATTGTGGCACCGCCGAAAGCGGGTAAAACCATGCTGTTGCAGAACATCGCACAGAGCATTGCCTACAATCACCCAGACTGCGTGCTGATGGTTCTGTTGATTGATGAACGCCCGGAAGAAGTGACCGAGATGCAGCGTTTGGTGAAAGGTGAAGTAGTTGCTTCTACCTTTGACGAACCGGCATCCCGTCACGTTCAGGTTGCTGAAATGGTTATCGAGAAAGCGAAACGTCTGGTTGAACACAAGAAAGACGTTATCATCCTGCTCGACTCCATCACTCGTCTGGCGCGTGCATACAACACCGTGGTTCCTGCTTCCGGTAAAGTGCTGACGGGTGGTGTGGATGCTAACGCTCTGCACCGTCCGAAGCGTTTCTTCGGTGCCGCGCGTAATGTGGAAGAGGGCGGTAGCCTGACCATCATTGCAACCGCGCTTATCGATACCGGCTCTAAAATGGATGAAGTTATCTACGAAGAGTTTAAAGGCACCGGTAACATGGAACTGCATCTCTCGCGTAAAATTGCTGAAAAACGCGTCTTCCCGGCTATCGACTACAACCGTTCTGGTACCCGTAAAGAAGAACTGCTCACGACTCAGGAAGAGCTGCAGAAAATGTGGATCCTGCGCAAAATTATCCATCCGATGGGTGAAATTGATGCGATGGAATTCCTCATTAATAAGCTGGCGATGACCAAGACCAATGACGACTTCTTCGATATGATGAAACGTTCGTAACTCTGGCATCATCCGAAAACGCCACGTTTTTACGTGGCGTTTTGCTTTTGCGATTCATCCTAATGTCTGGTCGGATAAACTAGTCATTATTGTCGGCGTCGAAGAGATGTCACAATGTGCGGCATGAACGACAAGAGGTCAGAAGTGTAATGTTTTAGTTGGTCTCTTCAAGGAGACCTCGTAACGCATTATACTTTAAGGAAATGATATATGCTGAGAGCACATACACTGTGAATTTACTCGCTGCTTTATCTGAGCTAATCAGTATTTTCTTATTCACTACCATTTTTATTTTTTTTGCGCGAAAAGTAGCCATAAAAATAGGTTTAGTGGATAAGCCTAATTTCCGCAAACGACACCAGGGGATCATTCCTTTAGTTGGTGGGATTTCTGTGTTTGCAGGAATTAATTTTATGTTTGGCCTCTCGGATTATTACATCCCGCATGCCTCGTTATACCTCTTTTGTGCTGGTGTGCTGGTGTTGATTGGCGCACTTGACGACCGTTTTGACATAAGCGTAAAGATACGAGCCGTTGTTCAGGCTGCGATTGCTATTGTTATGATGGTAAAAGGAAATCTTTATTTGAGTAGCCTGGGATATATCTTTGGTTCCTGGGAGTTGATACTCGGTCCCTTTGGTTATTTCCTCACCCTTTTTGCCGTTTGGGCAGCAATTAACGCCTTTAATATGGTAGATGGCATAGATGGATTATTAGGCGGATTGTCGAGCGTCTCATTCGCAGCGATGGGATTTATTCTGTGGTTTGATGGTCAGACTAGCCTGGCTATCTGGTGCTTTGCCATGATCGCCGCAATTCTACCTTATATCCTGCTGAACCTGGGGGTTCTTGGACGCCGTTATAAAGTCTTTATGGGCGATGCTGGTAGCACGCTGATTGGTTTCACCGTTATTTGGATCCTGCTGGAAACTACGCAGGGTAAAACGCATCCTATCAGCCCGGTTACCGCACTGTGGATTATCGCCATTCCGTTGATGGATATGGTGGCAATCATGTACCGTCGTTTGCGTAAAGGCATGAGTCCTTTCTCTGCTGATCGCCAGCACATTCATCATTTGGTGATGCGTGCGGGGTTTACTTCACGACAGGCATTTGTTCTGATTACGCTGGCCGCCGCGATTCTGGCCTCCATCGGTGTGCTGGCTGAATATTTTCGTTTGGTCCCTGAATGGGGCATGCTGGTGCTCTTTTTACTGGCATTTGGCCTTTATGGTTACTGCATTAAGCGAGCCTGGAAGGTGGCGAGATTTATCAAACGAGTGAAGCGCAGATTGCGAAGAATCCGTGAAAGCAAACCAAACTTAACCAAGTGAACTGAGGATGCGATGACACAACCATTACCGGGGGAAGACGCCGTGAGCGCTGAAAATGAACTGGATATTCGTGGCTTGTTTCGTACCTTGTGGGCAGGAAAGGTGTGGATTGTCGGTATAGCTCTCGCCTTTGCGCTCATTGCGCTCGCCTATACTTTTTTTGCCCGCCAGGAGTGGAGTGCAACGGCCATTTCGGACAAGCCTACGGTTAATATGTTGGGCGGATATTATTCCCAACAACAGTTTTTGCGTAATCTGGATATTAAGGCCAGCCTCGCGTCAACGGATCAACCGTCGGTAATGGATGAGGCTTATAAAGAATTTGTCATGCAACTTGCTTCCTGGGATACGCGCCGCGATTTCTGGCTGCAGACCGATTATTACAAGCAGCGTATGGTCGGTAACAGCAAAGCCGACGCGGCAATGCTGGATGAACTGATTAATAACATTCAGTTTATGGCTGGCGATGCAGCGCGCAATACCAATGACAGCGTGAAGCTAATTGCGGAAACGGCTCCTGACGCCAATAACCTGCTACGCCAGTATGTGGCGTTTGCCAGCCAGCGTGCGGCGGGTCATCTGAACGATGAGTTAAAAGGGGCGTGGGCTGCGCGCACTGTGCAAATGAAGGCGCAGGTTAAACGTCAGGAAGAAGTGGCAAAAGCTATTTTCTCTCGCGGTGTTCATAATATTGAGCAGGCGCTTAAAATTGCAGAACAAAATAACATTTCTCGCACATCAACCGATGTCCCTGCTGATGAATTACCTGATTCTGAACTGTTTTTACTCGGACGCCCGATGCTGCAGGCGCGACTCGAAAACCTGCAGGCTGTTGGCCCGGACTTCGATCTGGACTATTTTCAAAATCGGGCCATGCTGAACACGCTGAACGTGGGGCCAACTCTGGATTCGCGTTTTCAGACCTATCGTTATTTGCGAACGCCGGAAGAACCGGTAAAACGTGATAGCCCACGTCGTGCCTTCCTGATGATTATGTGGGGCATCGTTGGGGCTCTGATCGGTGCCGGTGTCGCGTTAACCCGTCGTCGCTCGATTTAGCAACTCCGTTGCAGTGAGGGGCTGGGCCCTCACTGCCAATCCTAAGAGAATCGATGTGAAAGTACTGACTGTATTTGGCACGCGACCAGAGGCTATTAAAATGGCACCTCTGGTTCATGCGCTGGCAAAAGATCCTGATTTTGAAGCGAAAGTTTGCGTCACTGCGCAGCATCGGGAGATGCTCGATCAGGTGTTAAACCTCTTTTCTATTGTACCTGACTACGATCTCAATATTATGCAGCCAGGCCAGGGACTCACAGAAATTACCTGCCGAATCCTGGAAGGATTAAAACCCATTCTGGCTGAGTTTAAACCCGATGTCGTATTGGTGCACGGTGATACCACAACGACAATAGCCACCAGTCTGGCCGCCTTTTACCAGCGTATTCCGGTGGGGCATGTTGAGGCTGGATTGCGAACTGGCGATCTCTACTCACCCTGGCCGGAAGAGGCAAACCGCACGCTGACAGGGCGTCTGGCAATGTATCATTTTGCTCCAACCGAAAATTCACGCCAAAATTTATTACGCGAAACAATTCCCGATGACCGTATTTTTGTCACGGGCAATACGGTTATTGATGCATTGATCTGGGTTCGGGATCGCGTACTCGAGAATGAAACGCTGCGCGCTGAACTGGCTGAACACTATCCTTTCCTTCGTTCTGATAAAAAGATGATCCTGGTGACCGGTCATCGTCGGGAAAGCTTCGGTCGCGGTTTTGAGCAAATTTGCCATGCGCTGGCGGAAATTGCTGCAGCAAATCAGAATGTGCAAATTGTCTATCCGGTACACCTGAACCCTAATGTCAGCGAGCCGGTTAATCGCATCCTGGGCCACGTTGAAAACGTGATTCTGATTGAACCTCAGGACTACTTGCCGTTCGTCTGGTTGATGAACCATGCCTGGCTGATCCTTACCGATTCCGGCGGGATTCAGGAAGAAGCCCCCTCTCTGGGCAAACCTGTGTTGGTGATGCGTGAAACGACTGAACGCCCGGAGGCCATCACTGCAGGTACTGTTCGTCTGGTGGGAACAGACTCGCAGCGAATTGTGGAAGAAGTCACCCGTTTGCTGCATGACGAAAATGAATATCAGACCATGAGCCGCGCCCATAATCCGTATGGTGACGGGCAGGCGTGTGGCCGCATTTTACACGCGTTAAAAAATAATCGGATATCGCTATGAGTTTTACGACCATTTCTGTCATCGGGCTGGGTTATATCGGGCTGCCAACGGCAGCCGCCTTTGCTTCCCGTCAAAAACATGTCATTGGCGTAGATGTAAATCAACATGCGGTAGATACCATTAACCGTGGTGAAATCCATATTGTTGAACCGGATCTGGGTATCGCGGTGAAAACAGCAGTCGAAGATGGATATCTTCGCGCTACCACAACACCCGTAGAAGCTGATGCGTATTTAATTGCCGTACCAACACCGTTTAAAGGGGAACATGAACCCGATATGGTGTACGTCGAGGCTGCCGCGAAGTCTCTTGCACCAGTGCTAAAAAAAGGGGCATTGGTGATCCTCGAATCGACTTCACCTGTAGGATCAACGGAACAGATGGCTGCGTGGCTTGCAGAAATGCGGCCCGACCTGACTTTTCCACAGCAGGTAGGGGAACAGGCAGACGTAAATATTGCGTACTGTCCAGAACGTGTTCTGCCAGGCCAGGTGATGGTTGAGCTAATTAAAAACGATCGCGTGATTGGCGGGATGACCCCCGTCTGTTCCGCGCGTGCCAGCGAGCTGTACAACATCTTCCTTGAAGGTGAGTGTGTGGTGACCAATTCCCGTACGGCGGAAATGTGCAAGCTGACTGAGAATAGCTTCCGCGATGTCAATATTGCTTTTGCCAATGAACTGTCACTGATTTGTGCCGATCAGGGGATTAACGTCTGGGAACTGATCCGTCTGGCGAACCGCCATCCACGCGTGAATATTCTGCAGCCTGGACCGGGGGTTGGTGGGCACTGTATTGCGGTCGATCCGTGGTTTATCGTGGCACAGAACCCAGAGCAGGCGAAATTAATCCGCATCGCGCGTGAAGTGAATGATGGCAAACCTCACTGGGTCGTTGATCGGGTAAAAGCCGCCGTGGCGGACTGCCTCACGGAGAGTAACAAACGTGCCAGCGAAGTGAAAATTGCCTGTTTTGGTCTGGCATTTAAACCGAATATCGACGATTTACGTGAAAGCCCGGCGATGGGAATTGCGCAAAGTATTGCGCATTGGCATAGCGGCGAAACGTTGGTGGTGGAACCGAATATTCATCAATTGCCGAAAAAACTGGATGGTCTTTGCACGCTGGCGAAACTGGATGATGCGCTGACAAGCGCAGATGTGCTGGTAATGCTGGTTGACCATAATGAATTTAAAGCCATTAAGGGCGATGCGGTTCAACAGCAGTATGTGGTTGATACCAAGGGAGTCTGGCGGTGACAATCCGTGCCAGTATTGAGCCCCTTATCTGGGAAAATACGTTCTTTGGCGTTAATAGCGCCATTGTACGTTTTGACCCGCACGGGGCGGTCCTGACTGCGGAAGCATTGCAGTCCTGGGGACGGGTACAGGCAAAAATTCCCGCCGCGAACACTCACGAATTAGACGTTTTGCAGCAACTGGGTTTCTCGCTGGTAGAAGGCGAAGTGGATTTTGTGTTGCCGGTAACGCGCGTCTGCGATAATTCCGGCGTGCAGGTGGCGCAACCCGCAGATATCCCGGCACTACGCCAGCTCGCGAGCCAGGCGTTCGCACAAAGCCGCTTTCGTGCTCCATGGTATGCGCCGGATGCCAGCGCCCGTTTCTACGCGCAGTGGATTGAAAATGCGGTGTTGGGCACATTCGATCATCAATGCCTCGTTTTTCGCACAGCGACAGACGAGATCCGCGGGTATGTCTCGCTGCGTGAGCTGAATAACACTGACGTGCGAATTGGCCTGTTGGCAGGTCGCGGTGTGGGTGCAGAATTAATGCAGGCGGCGCTTTTCTGGGCGCAGGCTCGCGGTAAAACAACATTGCGGGTGGCGACCCAGATGGGCAACACCGCCGCGCTTAAACGTTATATACAGAGTGGTGCGAATGTGGAAAGCACCGCGTACTGGTTATACAGGTGACAAAATGATTCCATTTAACGCACCGCCGGTGGTGGGAACCGAGCTTGAGTATATGCAGTCTGCGATGAGCAGCGGCAAACTGTGTGGCGATGGCGGTTTTACCCGTCGTTGCCAGCAGTGGCTGGAACAGCATTTTGGCAGTGAGAAAGTGCTGCTGACGCCGTCCTGTACTGCATCACTTGAGATGGCAGCATTGTTGCTGGATATCCAGCCTGATGATGAAGTTATCATGCCAAGCTACACCTTCGTCTCCACCGCTAATGCCTTCGTGTTGCGCGGGGCAAAAATCGTCTTTGTTGATGTCCGACCAGATACCATGAACATTGACGAAACGCTGATTGAAGCGGCGATCACCGACAAAACCCGCGCTATCGTACCGGTGCATTACGCGGGCGTCGCCTGCGAAATGGATACCATTATGGCGCTGGCGACACGGTACAATCTGTTTGTAGTGGAGGATGCTGCACAGGGCGTAATGTCTACCTACAAGGGACGTGCGCTGGGAACGATTGGTCACATTGGGTGTTTCAGCTTCCACGAAACCAAAAACTACACCGCGGGTGGTGAAGGTGGCGCAACGCTGATTAACGACCGTAAATTAATCGAACGTGCTGAGATCATCCGTGAAAAAGGCACCAACCGCAGTCAGTTTTTCCGCGGCCAGGTGGATAAATATACTTGGCGGGATATCGGCTCCAGCTATCTGATGTCCGATCTGCAGGCTGCCTATCTGTGGGCGCAACTGGAAGTGGCCGATCGTATCAATCAGCAGCGTCTGGCATTGTGGCAAAACTACTACGATGCACTTGAGCCGCTGGCGAAAGCCGGGCGGATTGACCTGCCTTCCATACCGGATGGTTGCGTGCAAAACGCCCATATGTTTTACATCAAGCTGCGTGATATTGATGATCGCACGGCGTTGATTAACTTCCTCAAAGAAGCCGAAATTATGGCGGTATTCCATTATATCCCGCTGCATGATTGCCCGGCTGGCGATAAATTTGGTGAGTTCGCGGGTGTCGATCGTTACACCACCAAAGAAAGCGAGCGCCTGCTACGCCTGCCGCTGTTTTACAATCTGTCGCCGGTGAACCAGCGCACAGTAATTACGACCCTGTTGAACTACTTCGCCTGAGATGTCGCTTGCTAAAGCGTCCCTTTGGACGGCAGCCAGTACGCTGGTAAAAATCGGTGCAGGCTTGTTGGTGGTAAAACTGCTGGCGGTGTCGTTTGGCCCTGCGGGAGTCGGGCAGGCGGGTAACTTTCGTCAGATGGTCACTGTGCTGGGCGTGCTGGCAGGAGCCGGAATTTTCAACGGTGTCACAAAGTATGTGGCACAGCATCATGATGATCCGGCGCGGCTACGCAACGTGGTTGGCACATCTTCCGCCATGGTGTTGGGATTCTCCACACTGATGGCCGTGATCTTTTTGTTGGCGGCTGCGCCCATAAGCCAGGGTTTGTTTGGTCATACGCATTACCAGGGGCTGGTGCGTCTGGTTGCGCTGGTACAGATGGGTATTGCCTGGGCGAATCTCTTACTGGCGTTAATGAAAGGCTTCCGTGATGCCGCAGGCAATGCACTGTCGCTGATTGTTGGCAGTCTGGTCGGTGTTGTGGCTTATTATGGCTGCTATCGACTGGGGGGCTATGAAGGTGCTTTGCTGGGCCTGGCGCTGGTGCCTGCGCTGGTGGTTGTGCCAGCCAGTTTTATGCTGATCAAGCGTGGAACCATTCCACTGCACTACCTGAAACCCTCATGGGATAACAGTCTGGCAGGGCAGTTAAGCAAGTTTACGCTGATGGCGCTGATCACCTCTGTGACGCTGCCAGTGGCATATGTAATGATGCGAAACCTTCTGGCTGCGCATTACAGCTGGGATGATGTTGGGATCTGGCAAGGGGTAAGCAGTATCTCCGATGCCTATCTGCAATTTATCACCGCCTCATTCAGCGTTTATTTGCTGCCGACGTTGTCGCGCCTGAGCGAAAAGCGTGACATTACGCGTGAAGTGGTGAAGTCGCTGAAGTTTGTGTTACCGGCGGTTGCCGCCGCGAGTTTTACCGTTTGGTTACTGCGTGATTTTGCTATCTGGCTGCTCTTTTCCGCTAAATTTACTGCCATGCGAGACCTGTTTGCCTGGCAACTGGTGGGCGATGTACTGAAGGTCGGTGCTTACGTTTTCGGGTATCTGGTGATCGCGAAGGCGTCGCTGCGGTTTTATATTTTGGCTGAAATTAGCCAGTTCATTTTGTTGACGGCATTTGCCCACTGGCTGATCCCCGCGCATGGCGCTCTGGGGGCAGCGCAGGCTTATATGGCAACCTATGTGGTCTATTTTTCTCTTTGCTGTGGCGTATTTTTACTCTGGTGTAGGCGGGCATGACAGTACTGGTTCACGTTCTGGGATCGGATATCCCTCACCATAATCAAACCGTACTGCGGTTTTTTAATGATTCGCTGGCCGCGACGAGCGAGCACGCGCGCGTATTTATGGTTGCAGGTCAGGATGCGGGATTCAGTGCAAGCTGCCCGGCGTTATCGCTGAGCTTCTATGGCGGAAAAAAGGCACTGGCGGAAGCGGTAATCGCGAAAGCGAAAGCAGATCGCCAGCAGCGTTTCTTCTTCCATGGTCAGTTCAACACCAGCCTGTGGCTGGCGCTGTTGAGCGGAGGAATTAAACCAGAGCAGTTTTACTGGCATATCTGGGGCGCAGATTTGTATGAAGTCTCCAGTGGGCTGAAATTCCGCCTGTTTTATCCGATTCGCCGCATGGCGCAAAACCGTGTGGGCTGCGTGTTTGCCACTCGAGGTGATTTGAGCTATTTCGCACAGCAGCATCCCCGTGTGCGCGGTGAACTGCTCTATTTCCCTACGCGTATGGATCCGTCGCTGAATAATATGGGCAGCGAGTGCGAACGCAGCGGGAAAATGACGATTCTTGTAGGTAATTCTGGCGATCGCAGCAATGAACATATCGCAGCGTTACGCGCCGTACATCAGCAGTTCGGTGATACGGTGAACGTTATTGTGCCAATGGGCTATCCGGCTAATAACGGGGCGTATATTGATGAAGTACGCCAGGCTGGCCAGGAATTATTTAGTGCAGGAAATCTGCAAATTCTAAGTGAAAAACTGGAATTTGATGCCTATCTGGCATTACTGCGTCAGTGCGATCTCGGTTACTTTATTTTTGCACGCCAGCAAGGGATTGGTACATTGTGTTTGCTGATCCAGGCCGGTATTCCGTGCGTGCTAAACCGCGAAAACCCTTTCTGGCAGGATATGGCAGAGCAGCACCTCCCGGTACTGTTTACCACCGATGAACTCAATGCCGATGTTGTGCGTGAAGCGCAGCGTCAGTTGGCCTCGGTTGATAAAAGCACGATTACCTTTTTTAGCCCGAATTACCTGCAACCGTGGCATAACGCGCTGAGCATTGCCTCCGGAGAAACCCTATGAGTCTGATGCAATTCAGCGGTCTGCTGGTAGTATGGCTACTCTCTACCTTATTTATCGCTACGCTGACCTGGTTTGAGTTTCGACGTGTGCGCTTTAACTTCAATGTGTTCTTCTCATTGCTGTTTTTGCTGACGTTTTTCTTCGGATTTCCCCTGACCAGCGTACTGGTGTTCCGTTTCGACGTCGCGGTCGCCCCACCGGAAATTCTGTTACAGGCACTGCTTTCCGCCGCCTGTTTCTATGCCGTCTACTACGTGACCTATAAAACGCGTTTACGTAAGCGAATACCGGAAAAGTCACGCAAACCGCTGTTTACCATCAACCGCGTTGAGGCCCATCTGACATGGATTATCCTGATGGCGATTGCGCTGGTGAGTGTAGGCATTTTCTTTATGCACAACGGTTTCCTGTTATTCAGATTGCAGTCCTATAGCCAGATCTTCTCCAGTGAAGTTTCTGGTGTGGCCCTGAAACGCTTCTTCTACTTCTTCATTCCGGCAATGCTGGTGGTGTATTTCCTGCGCCAGGATAGTAAAGCGTGGCTGTTCTTCCTGGTGAGCACCGTCGCGTTTGGTCTTCTGACTTATATGATTGTTGGCGGCACGCGCGCCAATATCATTATCGCGTTTGCCATCTTCTTGTTTATCGGCATTATTCGCGGCTGGATTTCACTGTGGATGCTGGCTGCGGCCGGTGTGCTGGGAATTGTCGGCATGTTCTGGCTGGCATTGAAGCGCTACGGGATGAACGTGAGCGGCGATGAGGCATTCTATACGTTCCTGTATCTCACGAGGGATACCTTCTCACCGTGGGAGAATCTGGCGCTGTTACTGCAGAATTACCACAATATTGAGTTCCAGGGACTGGCACCGATTGTCCGTGATTTCTACGTTTTTATTCCCTCCTGGCTGTGGCCTGGACGGCCGAGTATCGTACTCAACTCTGCGAACTATTTTACCTGGGAAGTGCTGAACAACCACTCGGGCCTGGCTATCTCTCCAACGTTGATTGGTTCGCTGGTGGTTATGGGGGGAGCGTTGTTTATCCCGTTAGGCGCGATCGTGGTCGGGTTGATAATCAAATGGTTCGACTGGCTGTATGAGTTAGGCAATCAGGAAAAAAACCGTTATAAGGCGGCGATTTTGCACAGCTTCTGTTTTGGTGCCATTTTCAATATGATCGTTTTGGCACGAGAAGGGTTGGATTCGTTTGTCTCGCGAGTGGTCTTTTTCCTCGTGATTTTTGGTGTCTGTTTGCTGGTAGCAAAATTATTGTACTGGCTGTTTGATAGTGCAGGACTTGTCCATAGACGAATAAAGACGCTGCCCCGGACACAGGTTGAAGGATCGTAATGACAGATAATACAACTGCGCCGCTATATTCGCTGCGCGGATTAAAACTTATTGGCTGGCGTGATATGCAGCATGCGCTGAATTACCTGTTTGCTGAGGGGCATCTCAGACAGGGGACGCTGGTGGCTATTAACGCCGAGAAAATGCTAACGGCGGAAGATAACCCGGAGGTTCGGGCTTTGATTGATGCCGCCGAGTTCAAGTATGCAGATGGAATTAGCGTGGTGCGCTCCGTGCGTAAAAAATACCCACAAGCACAGGTTTCACGCGTGGCCGGAGCCGATCTCTGGGAAGCCTTGATGGCGCGCGCTGGGCGGGAGAGCACACCCGTATTCCTGGTTGGTGGTAAGCCAGAGGTACTGGCGCAAACAGAAGCAAAACTGCGAGCACAGTGGCGCGTCAATATTGTTGGTAGCCAGGACGGATATTTCACGCCAGAGCAGCGGCAGGCATTGTTTGAACGTATTCATGCCAGCGGTGCGCAGATTGTTACGGTGGCAATGGGTTCGCCTAAACAAGAGATTTTTATGCGCGATTGCCGCCTGGTACATCCGAATGCGCTGTATATGGGGGTGGGTGGCACCTATGATGTGTTTACCGGACACGTAAAGCGAGCGCCTAAATTCTGGCAGAATTTGGGGCTGGAGTGGCTGTACCGCTTACTGTCACAGCCGAGCCGTATTACCCGTCAACTTCGTTTATTGCGCTATCTCCGCTGGCACTATACCGGCAATCTCTAACATTTTCTCTCCTCTGATAAGTAGTGTGTTCTGCTAAATGCGCTACTTATTCACAACATAATCGCTGCTTTCTCGCACAATCTATTTATTTTTTGAATGCTTTAATTGCCATTTAGACGATTTTAAGAAACCATTCGCAACAATCATTTCAGTGTCGTGGTGTTTTTGGCGCCAACCGTAAAGCGGTCGGCGCTGGATGGCCTGTTATGGCATAAGAAGATGTACCCATAACGATAACCGGTAATACCGGAAACAATACAAACACAACAAGAGGATTTATGGCAGAGAACAAACCAGAGCTACAGCGTGGGCTGGAGGCTCGTCATATCGAATTGATTGCCCTTGGGGGCACCATTGGCGTCGGATTGTTTATGGGCGCCGCCAGTACCCTGAAATGGGCGGGGCCATCGGTCCTGTTGGCGTATATCGTTGCCGGACTATTTGTCTTCTTTATCATGCGTTCCATGGGCGAGATGTTGTTCCTGGAGCCGGTTGCCGGTTCGTTCGCCGTTTACGCTCACCGCTATATGAGCCCTTTCTTTGGTTATCTCACCGCCTGGTCATACTGGTTTATGTGGATGGCTGTGGGGATCTCGGAGATTACCGCCATTGGGGTCTACGTGCAGTTCTGGTTCCCGGAAATGGCGCAGTGGATACCCGCGCTGATTGCCGTAGGCCTGGTGGCGCTGGCAAATCTGGCTGCGGTTCGCCTGTATGGTGAAATTGAATTCTGGTTTGCCATGATCAAAGTGACAACCATCATTGTGATGATTGTTATAGGAGTGGGTGTCATTTTCTTCGGCTTTGGTAATGGTGGTCAGGCGATTGGCTTCAGCAACCTGACTGAACACGGCGGCTTCTTTGCCGGCGGCTGGAAAGGCTTTCTGACTGCATTGTGTATTGTGGTAGCCTCCTACCAGGGCGTGGAGCTAATCGGTATCACGGCGGGCGAAGCCAAAAACCCACAGGTCACGTTGCGTAGCGCGGTAGGTAAGGTGTTGTGGCGTATCCTGATTTTCTATGTAGGCGCGATCTTCGTTATCGTCACCATCTTCCCGTGGAATGAGATCGGTAGCAACGGTAGCCCGTTTGTTCTCACGTTTGCCAAAATTGGTATTACCGCTGCGGCCGGGATTATCAACTTTGTGGTCCTGACGGCAGCGCTTTCTGGTTGCAACAGTGGGATGTATAGCTGCGGCCGCATGCTCTACGCCCTGGCGAAGAATCGTCAGTTGCCTGCGGTTGTCGGAAAAGTCTCTCGTCATGGCGTGCCAGTTGCCGGCGTTGCGATTTCTATCGCCATCTTGCTGATTGGCTCATGCCTGAACTACATCATTCCGAATCCGCAGCGCGTATTTGTCTATGTCTATAGCGCCAGCGTGTTGCCGGGCATGGTGCCGTGGTTTGTGATCCTGATAAGCCAGCTGCGTTTTCGCAAAGCGCACAAAGACGCGATTGCCAGCCATCCCTTCCGTTCCATTTCGTTCCCGTGGGCGAATTATTTGACGATGGCGTTCCTGGTTTGCGTATTAATCGGTATGTACTTTAATGAAGATACCCGTATGTCGCTTTTTGTCGGTATCGCCTTCCTGCTGGGTGTGACGCTCATTTATAAGGTTTTTGGCCTGAATCGTCATGGTGTGGCCCAAAAACTGGAGGAATAAGCGACAAAACGCACAAAGCATGACCAAACGATAATTTATTTTAAAAAAGCACTAGACAGCAGACCGAGACCTCCGTAATATCCAGCCCCGCAACGGCGCTAAGCGCCCGTAGCTCAGCTGGATAGAGCGCTGCCCTCCGGAGGCAGAGGTCTCAGGTTCGAATCCTGTCGGGCGCACCATTATTTAGTAAGGTGCCGGAGCTGCGGTGGTTTTAATACCGCGTAAAAGATTTGCAGTGGTGGCTATAGCTCAGTTGGTAGAGCCCTGGATTGTGATTCCAGTTGTCGTGGGTTCGAATCCCATTAGCCACCCCATTAATTTAAAGTTGTGAAATGCGAAGGTGGCGGAATTGGTAGACGCGCTAGCTTCAGGTGTTAGTGTTCTTACGGACGTGGGGGTTCAAGTCCCCCCCCTCGCACCACGACTTAAAGAATTGAACTAAAAATTCAAAAAGCAGTAAAACGGCGAGTAGCGCAGCTTGGTAGCGCAACTGGTTTGGGACCAGTGGGTCGGAGGTTCGAATCCTCTCTCGCCGACCAATTTTGAACCCCGCTTCGGCGGGGTTTTTTGTTTTCTGATTTCCCTTTCTCTCTGCTCTTGTGCCAGTCAATACCGGCGTTACGCCACCAATCTGATCTGAATTACCTGATGTCCTAAAAATCCCGAAGACCTGGTTTTTGCAGTGCAATCATGCCATGTGTTGTGCGATAATATTTGGGTAGATGCTCATTCCATCTCTTATGTTCGCCATCAGGCCTCATAAACTCAGGAATGACGCAGAGCCGTTTACGGTGCTTATCGTCCACTGACAGATGTCGCTTAGCCTCATCGAACACCATGGACATAACGTTGAGTGAAGCACCCATTTATGTTGTCATACAGACCTGTTTAACGCCTGCTCTTAACCGAGCGGGCGTTTTTTTATGCATACACTTCACTCTTCAGACGCCTCTTTATTGGCGGCGTCCTCTCACCCTGCTACTTACTTATGTAAGTGCTCTGAGTTTGTCTCAATGTGTTTCGAATGATTCTGTGTATTGGTGTAAGCCCGGTAAGCATTTCGCTACCGGGCTTAAAGGATTACTGCGGGGGATTGTTCTGTAGTGTCAGCATTAAGCCATCACGGCGCATGGTAGCGGCCTCTTCCGGCTGATGCAGTCTGTCCAGCGCATCAGCAAGCCACGCGTAGTCGTATGCATCCGGGCGTTGTTTGAGCGCCGCACGGAAGGCGAGAGTGGCTTCCTGCCATTCGCCGTGCTTCATCAACGACTGACCAAGCGTACTCCACAACAGCGGACGATCGCCCACGGCTTTAATCTGCTGGCGCAGAACTTTTTCAATCTGCTCTGGGTTGTTTGTTTTCAGACGCGGGATTGGCAGCACCAGACGGTCATCATACTGACGTTTCAGGCCGTCGATGATGATCTGTTGTGCTGTATCGTGATCGTCGCACTCAATCAGATGTTCCGCCATTGCCACCTGCAGAGCGATCTGATGACGGGTCTTACGGTTTTGATTTTTCCACCAGGCACGTAGCCCCTCACTGCCCTGATCGGCACGAACCTGATCCATCAGGCCAACCCATGCCTGCTGTTCCAGCATGGCGCGGTGCTCTTCATCACCAACGTGCGTTTTTGCCATGGATGGAATGATATCCAGCAGGGAACTCCATGCGCCAGTGCGAATGTAAGCCTGCTCAGCCAGACGCAATACTTCCGGGTGACGTGGAGTCACCTCCAGCAGTTTATCTACACTATGGCGCGCGGCGTGATTTTCATTCCGGGCCAGTTGCAGGCGAACGCGAGCGATCTCTACCGGAATCGTGTCATTTCCGGCGAGCTCGGCTGCGCGCTCAAGGTGTTGATTGGCCCGAGCCTCGTCACCACGTTGTTGAGCCGCTTCTGCCGCCAGAAGGTAATTCACCACCGGCTGTTCTGCGTGATCGGCATTTTTCGACATCAGTTTTTCGACTTGCTGATAATCGCCTTCTGCCAGCTTGAGCAGCGCCTGTTCGGTCTGTTTGCGGGCGCGGCGGCGCTTGCGACCGACGAACCAGCCACGCGTGTGTGCGCCGGTACGGAAAATACGACGCAGCAACCACTCAATCGCAAACAGGACCACCATGGTGACGATCAGAATGATCACCAGGCCAGTTACGCTGGTCTCGATGTTGTAGTTATCCGTCTGGATCAGTACGTAGCCTTGATGACCGGCAATCATCGGACCGATGACGATCCCGGCGATCAACAGCACAAAGAGCAATAATACTTTTAGCATCGTTACTCTCCTTGCGGCGCGGTTGCCGGGGTTTCTGCCTGAGGCGCTGGCGCAGGAGCGGCTTCAACCGGAGATGTTGCTGGCTGGGCCAGTAAATTACGCACACGGGTCTGCATTAATTTCTCAAGAATGGTCTGACTTTGAAGCGTTTCTGGTACATCCATACTGATGCTTTGTTGGCTTAGTTGGTCCACTTCTTCAAGGAAGGCTTTCGTCGCTGCATCGTCGGTATCGTAGTACGCGCGCACCCAGGTGGAGACATTTTCCAGCGCCTGCCGGTATGTCTCTTCTTGATGGCGTGGTACGGCCTGCGCGGCCACTAACAGACGGGAGCGGATGTTCTCACGTAAGTACACGTCCTGATTTGGTGCTAACAGCGGTACGGCGGTTTCATCGCGACGTCGAATGGTAATAAAGCTGTCCATAAAATTTTGCCAGCTTTTTTGCAGATTGACGCGCCATTCGCTAATGGAGCTGGAAAGCTCGCTGCTGTCGGAGTCCATCGGCGAATCATCAGTATCATTGTCGGCCAGACGTAGGTTATCAATCTGATTAGACAACTGATTTATCTTGAGAATGATGCCGTCATAATCCACCTGAGAGACAGAAGAGAGGCTGGCGATATCATCAGTAATCGCTCGACGGGCGGTGATTAAACTTGGATCGTTCATATCGGCCAGGCTGGCATCGGCGCTTTTCAATAGCGCCGCTGCGGTGGTAACGTCCTGATCGCTCCATAATTTACGACCGGCCAGTTTCACCAGAAAATCGGCCTGCGCCAGCAGCCATGTTTTAGCATCGCTGCCAGAGATTGTGGCAACCTTTTGCTGCACTTCATCAAGCTGTTTAGCCAGTGCTGCTTGCTGACGGTTTGCTTCATCCAGCAGTGTTGCCTGCTGTTTAATAATACCTTCCAGCTCAGTTTTCTGGTTTTCCTGCGCTTTTTGCAGCGCCGTGAGCTGATTAGCCAACGCATCGCTGGTTGCAGTCTGTGTTGTTGCCTGTTGTTTCCCCCAGCCATACAGTCCGACGCCTGCCGCCAGCGCAATAGCAATCGCTACTGCACTTAGTATCAGTGCGGTGCTGCCCTTGCTCTTTTTTTCAGCATTGACTGACTGTGACGTGGTTTCCACGGCCTCCCTGGTCTCTTCAACCACGGCGGAGGATTTTTCTTGTTCCGTCATTATGGCATCCCATTATGAGAGTTATTGTAATGCGCGTAGCAGCGCATCGTTGTCGGCGTTATCAGCGACCTTAATATCTTGCCAGCCCAGTTCCCGGGCGAGGTGCGCCAGACGCTCACTGACGACCAGCAGCCGACTGCGTAGTAACCAGTGCTCACGATACCACTGCGGAATGAGCGACCAGAGCTGTTGTAGCATCTCTCCGCTGGTGACAACCACCGTCGTCACGCCGCGAGATTGCCATCGCATCGCTTCTTCTGCACCATCGTAATACTTTGCACTGCGTTGATAACATTCACAAAAATCTACATTGGCCCCACGTGCTTTCAGAGTTTCGCCTATCAACTCCCGACCGCCGTTGCCGCGTAAAATAAGCGCTTTTTTTCCCGCAATATTTTGTAATTCAGGTAATTGTAGCAAGACTTCGCTAATTTCCCGATCCAGAGGATAGTGAATATTGCATCCATTAACGGTATGGAGCGCCAATGCCGTGGTGCGGCCAATGGCAAAATAGCGCGGGAGGGAGGGCCAGCGTTCTCCTTGCTGCTGAAGCTGAGCATCAGCAAAAGTGACCGCGTGCTGCGAGAGAGCTAAAACCAGATCGTTTTCCGTCAGTGTCGACAGGCGGGAGGCTAGCGTTGCCAGTTCCCTGCCTGGCGAAAACTCAATGAGCGGAAAGCTCCAGGCCACCTGCCCCTGTGTGCGCAGACGGCTCACTAACTCTTCCCCTGCGGGAGATGGGCGGGTGACCAGAATACTCATGCGGGTGCTTCTCCGTTATAAACATCAGCCAGAATGGCGCGTGCACCGTTTTCCAACAGTTCTTCCGCCAGAGAAATGCCCATTTGTTCGGCATTATTTGGTGTGCCGCGACGTTCCCCGCAAACCATCTGTGAACCGTCAGGAGCACCGACCAGCGCACGTAGCCAAATC
Source organism: Citrobacter sp. Marseille-Q5395 (assembly GCF_947057495.1). NCBI lineage: Bacteria > Pseudomonadati > Pseudomonadota > Gammaproteobacteria > Enterobacterales > Enterobacteriaceae > Citrobacter > Citrobacter sp. Marseille-Q5395. The sequence continues at coordinate 37,395 of NZ_CAMSEL010000023.1, forward strand.
TCACCGTTAATGAGCTCAGCATAGCTGCCGATGGGCACCTGACAACCCCCTTCCAGGCGGGTGTTCATTGCGCGTTCGGCTTTTACACGCAGAGCGGTTTCTTCATGGTTGAGCGGTGCTAACAGTGCTTGAGTACGCAGATCATCGAGTCGACATTCTATGCCTACTGCGCCCTGTCCGACAGCTGGAAGAGAGACTTCCGGCGACAGCGCTGTGCGGATCCGCGACTCCAGCCCTAAGCGTTTTAACCCGGCTACGGCCAGAATAATCGCATCATAGTCGCCGTTATCCAGTTTGCTCAGGCGTGTTCCCACGTTGCCGCGTAGCGAACGGATAACGAGATCCGGGCGACGTTTAGCCAACTGGCACTGGCGACGTAAGCTGGATGTTCCAACGATGCTGCCTGCAGGAAGTTCATCCAGCGTGTTGTACTTATTCGAGACAAAAGCATCGCGTGGATCTTCGCGTTCGCAAATAGTGACCAGTCCGAGTCCTTCAGGGAATTCCACCGGCACATCCTTCATGGAATGCACGGCGATATCGGCACGTTTTTCCAGCAGCGCGACTTCCAACTCTTTAACAAACAAACCTTTACCCCCCACTTTTGCCAGTGGAGTATCCAGAATCACATCGCCACGGGTCACCATAGGTACCAGTTCTACGATCAGACCGGGGTGGTTTGCCATTAAGGCGTCTTTGACATAATGTGCCTGCCAGAGCGCAAGGGGGCTTTGGCGTGTGGCAATTCTCAAAACATTGTCTAACATGCTTGTTACCGTCATTATCAATCATTGACCATCCTAACATCCTTATCAAAGGGATGTCAGCGTTACGCTCAAACGTTAGTGAGAGGAAAAAGGCGCTGCATCATCACTGGCAGTGATTAATGACGAGAAACCTCCCGACCGTATGAAGGAATTTACACGTAACGAACGGTGCTACACTTGTATGTAGCGCATCTTTCTTTACGGTCAATGAGCAAGGTGTTAAATTGATCACGTTTTAGACCATTTTTTCGGCTGTACTCCATAAAAAAAGAGGGGCGAAAAAAAGGTAACGGTTATTTTTGACATACGGTTTATCCGAATGGATGAAGATTATTTGCGGGCGTATATGCCGCAACGATCGACAACATGACGGATAGCAACATCAGGCGATACGTCTTGTACCTCTATATTGAGACTCTGAAACAGAGACTGGATGCCATAAATCAACTGCGTGTGGATCGCGCGCTTGCTGCCATGGGACCTGCCTTCCAGCAGGTATACAGTCTGCTGCCGACATTATTGCACTACCACCATCCGCTGATGCCGGGTTACCTCGATGGTAACGTTCCCAAAGGCATATGCTTTTACACGCCTGATGAAACCCAACGCCACTACCTGAATGAACTAGAACTGTACCGTGGTATGTCACCGCAGGACCCTCCCAAGGGCGAACTGCCTATTACCGGCGTTTACTCGATGGGCAGTACCTCTTCAGTAGGGCAAAGTTGTTCCTCTGACCTGGATATTTGGGTCTGCCATCAATCCTGGCTGGATAGCGAAGAGCGTCAGTTGCTGCAGCGTAAATGTAGCCTGTTAGAAAGCTGGGCTGCCTCGCTGGGCGTGGAAGTCAGTTTCTTCCTGATTGATGAAAACCGTTTCCGTCACAATGAAAGCGGCAGTCTGGGTGGTGAAGACTGTGGCTCGACGCAGCATATTCTGTTGCTTGATGAATTCTATCGCACCGCCGTGCGCCTTGCGGGCAAACGTATTCTGTGGAATATGGTGCCGGGCGATGAAGAAGAGCATTACGACGATTACGTCATGACGCTCTACGCGCAGGGGGTGTTAACACCAAACGAATGGCTGGATCTGGGCGGACTCAGCTCGCTCTCTGCTGAAGAGTACTTTGGTGCCAGCCTCTGGCAGTTGTACAAGAGTATCGACTCCCCGTACAAAGCGGTGTTGAAAACGCTGCTGCTGGAAGCTTATTCCTGGGAATACCCGAACCCACGCCTGTTGGCGAAAGACATTAAACAGCGCCTGCACGACGGCGAAATCGTTTCTTTTGGTCTTGATCCGTATTGCATGATGCTGGAGCGCGTCACCGAATACCTCACGGCGATTGAAGATCCGACTCGTCTGGATTTAGTGCGTCGATGTTTCTACTTAAAAGTCTGCGAGAAACTGAGCCGCGAGCGCGCGTGCGTTGGCTGGCGTCGTGAAGTGTTAAGTCAGTTGGTGCAAGAGTGGGGGTGGGATGACGCCCGTCTGACGATGCTTGATAACCGCGCCAACTGGAAGATTGACCAGGTGCGCGAGGCACATAACGAACTGCTCGACGCGATGATGCAGAGCTATCGTAATCTGATCCGCTTTGCGCGCCGCAATAACCTTAGCGTCAGCGCCAGCCCGCAGGATATCGGCGTACTGACCCGTAAGTTGTATGCTGCGTTCGAAGCCCTGCCGGGTAAAGTGACGCTGGTGAACCCACAGATCTCACCGGATCTCTCGGAACCGAATCTGACCTTTATCCATGTGCCGCCTGGGCGTGCCAACCGTTCAGGTTGGTATCTCTACAACCGTGCGCCCAATATGGATTCCATCGTCAGCCATCAGCCGCTTGAATATAACCGCTACCTGAACAAGCTGGTGGCGTGGGCGTGGTTTAACGGTCTTCTGACGTCGCGTACGCATCTGTTTATTAAGGGTAACGGCATTGTCGATTTGCCGAAGCTGCAGGAGATGGTGGCTGATGTGTCGCACCACTTCCCGCTGCGTTTACCTGCGCCCACACCAAAAGCGCTCTATAGCCCGTGCGAAATTCGCCATCTGGCGATTATCGTTAACCTTGAATACGACCCGACAGCAGCGTTCCGTAATCAGGTCGTGCATTTTGATTTTCGTAAGCTGGATGTCTTCAGCTTTGGCGAAGAACAAAATTGTCTGGTGGGTAGTGTAGATCTGCTATACCGCAACTCGTGGAACGAAGTGCGTACGCTGCACTTCAACGGCGAGCAGGCGATGATTGAAGCGTTAAAAACGATTTTGGGCAAAATGCACCAGGACGCGGCGCCGCCAGATAGTGTTGAAGTCTTCTGCTACAGTCAGCATCTGCGTGGCCTGATCCGTACCCGCGTCCAGCAACTGGTGTCTGAATGCATTGAACTGCGCCTTTCCAGTACGCGCCATGAAACCGGACGCTTCAAAGCGCTGCGCGTTTCCGGTCAGACGTGGGGACTGTTCTTCGAACGCCTGAACGTATCAGTACAGAAACTGGAAAACGCCATTGAGTTTTATGGCGCGATTTCGCACAACAAACTGCACGGTCTTTCCGTACAGGTTGAGACTAACCATGTGAAATTGCCGTCTGTGGTGGATGGTTTTGCCAGTGAAGGGATCATTCAGTTCTTTTTTGAAGAAACGGGCGATGAACAGGGCTTTAATATTTATATTCTGGATGAAAGTAACCGGGTTGAAGTGTATCACCACTGCGAAGGCAGCAAAGAGGAGCTGGTACGTGATGTCAGTCGCTTCTATTCATCGTCGCACGATCGCTTTACCTACGGCTCCAGCTTTATCAACTTTAACCTGCCGCAGTTTTATCAGATCGTGAATACCGACGGGCGCGCGCAGGTAATCCCGTTCCGTACTCAGCCGATTAACCCTATTCCTCCGGCTAATCAGGATAACGACACACCGATGTTGCAGCAGTATTTCTCGTAATTGCGCTTACCCGGAGGCGCTATGCTTGCCGGGCCTGGATGCACAGCGCTGCTTGTAAGCCGGATAAGGAGAGGCTCCTATCCGGCAAAAAGACATTAACGGAACCGAACGTCTTCACCTGCCTGCAGCGTTGCTGCCTGTTCCAGCAGATCCCAGAACGTTTCGCCGCTACGATCGCAAATCCACTCATCACCCTTCAGATCAAAATGGTAGCCGCCTTGTTTAGTTGCCAGCCATACCTGATGCAGCGGCTCCTGACGGTTAATGATAATTTTGCTGCCGTTTTCAAAACTGATGGTCAATACGCCGCCGTTGATCTCACAATCAATATCGCTGTCGCCATCCCAGTCATCCAGACGCTCTTCAATAGCCATCCACAGGGTGTCGGCAAGGCGATGAAATTCACTGTCGTTCATTTTTTTATCCTGTTTTTCGTGATGGTCGCAGTATAACGCGAAATAAATCACGTTGCAGTTTGCAGGCAAACTCTTGCTTTTACGCCTTCTCCTGCGATGATAGAAAACAGAAAGTATGAACTTACAGGCAATCCATAATGAAAAACGTGTTTCAGGCACTCGCTGTACTTTTTACTCTGTTCAGCCTGACGGGCTGTGGTCTGAAAGGTCCACTCTATTTTCCGCCAGCAGATAAAACCGCGCCGCCTCCGACAAAGAGCATTGAGCCACAAACGCAATCCACGGTGCCCGAGAAAAACGATCGGGCAACGGGAGATGGCCCTTCTCAGGTGAATTACTGACGGTAAGTCTCTGTACCCGCGTAAACGGAGTGAACAATGCAATTCTCTAAAATGCATGGCCTTGGCAACGATTTTATGGTCGTCGACGCGGTAACGCAGAATGTCTTTTTCTCACCGGAGCTGATCCGCCGCCTGGCAGACAGGCATCTTGGCGTTGGGTTTGATCAACTGCTGGTGGTTGAGCCTCCGTATGATCCGGAGCTGGATTTCCATTACCGTATCTTCAATGCCGACGGCAGTGAAGTGTCACAGTGTGGTAATGGCGCTCGTTGCTTTGCCCGGTTTGTTCGCCTGAAAGGGCTAACGAACAAACGTGATATTCGAGTCAGCACTGCCAATGGTCGCATGGTATTGAGCGTAACGGACGACGAGCTGGTGCGGGTGAATATGGGAGAACCCAACTTTGAACCTTCGCAGGTCCCTTTTCGCGCCAATAAAGCAGAGAAGACCTATATTATGCGAGTGGCTGAGCAGACAGTATTGTGCGGCGTAGTCTCAATGGGTAACCCGCATTGCGTGATTCAGGTTGATGATGTTGAAACTGCCACGGTGGAAACGCTGGGGCCAGTTCTGGAAAGCCATGAACGCTTTCCTGAACGCGCAAATATCGGGTTTATGCAAGTAGTGAAACGCGAGCATATCCGACTGCGCGTCTATGAACGCGGGGCGGGTGAAACACAAGCCTGCGGCAGCGGCGCGTGCGCAGCTGTTGCTGTTGGTATTCAGCAGGGCCTGCTGGCAGAAGAAGTGCGCGTGGAATTACCGGGTGGTCGACTTGATATCGCCTGGAAAGGTCCGGGTCATCCGTTGTATATGACTGGCCCGGCGGCACATGTCTACGACGGATTTATTCACTTATGAAGCAACCAGGGGAAGAACTACAGGAAACGCTCATGGATCTGGACGATCGGGCGGTCGTCGATTATCTACAACGTAATCCTGAGTTTTTTATCCGTAATGCCCAGGCAGTTGAAGCGATGCGTGTCCCGCACCCGGTGCGAGGCACGATCTCTTTAGTTGAATGGCATATGGCAAGGGCGCGTAATCACATCAACGTGCTTGAAGAGAACATGGCGTTATTGATGGAACAAGCAAACGCCAACGAAAGTCTGTTCTATCGTCTGTTAAATCTGCAAGGGCGCCTGGTGGCAGCCAACAGTCTCGACGATATGCTGATGCGATTGCATCGCTGGGCGCGAGACCTGGGGCTGGCTGGCGCTACGGTTCGCTTGTTTCCGGATCGCTGGCGACTCGGCGCACCGTCGAAATTCACCCATCTGGCATTAAGTCGTCAGGCGTTCGAACCGTTGCGTATTCAGCGTCTGGGTCAGTCGCAGCATTACCTTGGCCCACTTCACGGCCCGGAACTGCTGGTCATGATGCCGGAAGCGAAAGCTATCGGTTCTGTGGCCATGTCGCTGCTGGGGCAGGATGGCTCTCTTGGTGTCATGCTGTTTAGCAGTCGTGATGCCAATCATTACCAGCAAGGGCAGGGAACGCAGCTATTACAGGAAATTTCGCTGATGTTGCCGGAGCTGCTGGAGCGCTGGATTGAACGCGTATGACCGACTCACCGCTTTCTCAGGACGTTGCACGCTTCTTACGCTATCTGGGCGTTGAGCGTCAACTTAGCCCGATAACGCTACTCAATTATCAGCGTCAGCTTGATGCCATCATCGCGTTAGCCGGAGAAACCGGCCTGCAAAGCTGGCAACAATGTGATGCTGCGATGGTTCGTAGTTTTGCCGTGCGTAGCCGGCGCAAAGGTTTGGGACCTGCGAGCCTGGCATTGCGCCTCTCTGCGTTGCGCAGTTTCTTTGACTGGCTGGTCAATCAGGGAGAGCTGAAAGCCAACCCGGCAAAAGGTGTATCCGCACCGAAAGCACCGCGTCATCTGCCAAAAAATATTGATGTGGATGACGTTAACCGTCTGCTGGATATCGATCTCAACGATCCCCTCGCCGTTCGTGACCGGGCGATGCTGGAGGTTATGTACGGCGCAGGATTGCGTCTATCAGAACTGGTTGGGCTGGATATTAAACATCTCGATCTCGACACAGGCGAAGTCTGGGTGATGGGAAAAGGTAGCAAAGAACGCCGTCTGCCCATTGGTCGCAACGCGGTGGCGTGGATTGAACACTGGCTGGATCTGCGTGGATTGTTTGGTGGTGATGACGATGCTCTTTTCCTGTCAAAACTGGGTAAACGCATCTCGGCGCGTAACGTGCAGAAGCGTTTTGCTGAATGGGGTATTAAGCAGGGGCTAAACAGCCACGTGCATCCACATAAATTACGCCACTCATTTGCGACACATATGCTGGAGTCGAGTGGCGACCTGCGCGGTGTACAAGAGCTGTTGGGACATGCCAACCTTTCTACCACCCAAATCTACACCCATCTTGATTTTCAACACCTGGCTTCAGTGTACGATGCGGCGCATCCGCGCGCCAAACGGGGGAAATAATGCGTTTTTACCGGCCGTTGGGGCGCATTTCTGCGCTCACCTTTGACCTTGATGATACCCTTTACGATAACCGTCCCGTGATCCTGCGCACCGAGCAGGAAGCGCTTGCCTTTGTACAAAATTATCACCCGGCGCTGAGTACGCTAAAAAATAGCGATCTACAGCGTCTGCGTCAGGCTGTACGCGACGCCGAACCGGAGATCTACCATGATGTTACCCAGTGGCGCCATCGTGCTGTAGAGCGTGCCATGCTGGAGGCTGGCCTGTCGGCGGCAGAGGCAAAAATGGGGGCGAACGCCGCGATGATGAATTTCGCGAAATGGCGCAGCCGCATCGACGTCCCGCAGTCTACACATGACACATTGAAGGCTCTGGCCCGCAAGTGGCCACTGGTTGCTATTACCAACGGTAATGCGCAGCCGGAACTGTTTGGTCTGGGCGATTACTTTGAGTTTGTGCTGCGTGCCGGACCGGATGGACGATCCAAACCGTTCAGCGACATGTACTCACTGGCGGCGGAAAAACTGAATATGCCAATTGGTGAAATACTTCATGTGGGCGACGACCTGACAACAGACGTCGCTGGCGCGATTCGCTGTGGTATGCAGGCTTGTTGGATCAAACCGGAAAATGCCGACCTGATGCAAACATCTGACAGTCGTTTACTGCCGCATATCGAAATTTCACGGTTGGCATCTCTGACCTCGCTGATATAATCACCAACAGAACTCTGTATATATACCCAGCTTTTTGGCGGATGGCGTTGCGCTTATCCGCCCTACATACTTTTACGCGGCGGTGCCAATGGACGTTTCTTACCTGCTCGACAGCCTCAATGATAAACAGCGCGAAGCGGTGGCCGCGCCACGCAGCAATATGCTGGTATTGGCGGGGGCGGGGAGTGGTAAGACCCGCGTGCTGGTGCACCGCATCGCCTGGCTGTTGACCGTAGAGAATAACTCACCGTACTCCATTATGGCTGTGACCTTTACCAATAAGGCCGCGGCGGAAATGCGCCATCGTATTGGTCAGATTATGGGGACCAGTCAGGGCGGTATGTGGGTGGGGACTTTCCATGGTCTGGCGCATCGTTTGCTGCGCGCACACCATATGGACGCTAATCTGCCGCAGGATTTTCAGATCCTCGACAGCGAAGACCAACTGCGTCTGCTTAAGCGTCTTATTAAAGCGATGAACCTTGATGAGAAGCAGTGGCCACCGCGTCAGGCAATGTGGTTTATCAACAGCCAGAAAGATGAAGGCCTGCGTCCGCACCATTTACAGAGCTACGGCAATCCGGTTGAACAAACCTGGCAGAAAGTCTATCAGGCTTACCAGGAAGCGTGTGACCGTGCGGGGTTGGTGGATTTCGCTGAGCTGCTGCTGCGCGCCCACGAACTGTGGCTCAACAAACCACACATCCTGCAGCACTATCGTGAACGCTTTACCAACATCCTGGTGGATGAATTCCAGGATACCAACAATATCCAGTACGCGTGGATCCGCTTGCTGGCAGGTGATACCGGTAAGGTGATGATCGTCGGTGATGACGACCAGTCGATTTACGGCTGGCGCGGAGCACAGGTGGAAAATATCCAGCGCTTCCTCACCGACTTCCCTGGTGCAGAGACTATTCGCCTGGAGCAGAACTACCGTTCGACCAATAATATCCTCAGCGCTGCCAACGCCCTGATTGAGAATAACAACGGGCGTCTGGGCAAGAAACTGTGGACTGACGGTGTCGATGGTGAACCGATTTCGCTTTACTGTGCGTTCAACGAACTCGATGAAGCGCGCTTTGTGGTTAACCGTATCAAGACCTGGCAGGACAACGGCGGTGCGCTGGAACAGTGCGCCATTCTGTACCGTAGTAACGCCCAGTCGCGTGTGCTTGAAGAGGCTTTATTACAGGCCAGTATGCCGTACCGTATTTACGGTGGTATGCGCTTCTTCGAGCGCCAGGAAATCAAAGATGCACTCTCTTACCTGCGCCTGATCGCTAACCGTAACGACGATGCGGCCTTTGAACGTGTGGTAAATACGCCCACGCGTGGTATTGGTGATCGTACCTTAGATGTGGTGCGCCAGACGTCGCGTGACCGCCAACTGACGCTGTGGCAAGCGTGTCGTGAACTGTTGCAGGAGAAAGCCCTGGCCGGTAGAGCCGCCAGCGCATTGCAGCGCTTTATGGAGCTGATTGACGCGCTGGCCCAGGAAACGGCCGATATGCCGCTGCACGTGCAGACCGACAGGGTGGTAAAAGACTCCGGTCTGCGCATGATGTACGAGCAGGAAAAAGGCGAGAAGGGCCAGACGCGTATCGAAAACTTAGACGAACTGGTGACGGCAACGCGCCAGTTCAGCTACAACGAAGAAGATGAAGATTTAATGCCATTGCAGGCATTCCTCTCCCATGCGGCGCTGGAAGCTGGTGAAGGGCAGGCGGATACCTGGCAGGACGCGGTACAACTGATGACTTTGCACTCGGCAAAAGGCCTCGAGTTCCCGCAGGTGTTTATCGTCGGTATGGAAGAGGGTATGTTCCCCAGCCAGATGTCACTCGACGAAGGTGGACGACTTGAAGAGGAACGTCGTCTGGCCTACGTTGGCGTCACCCGCGCTATGCAGAAACTGACGCTGACCTATGCGGAAACGCGCCGTCTGTACGGTAAAGAGGTTTACCACCGACCATCGCGCTTTATTGGTGAATTACCCGAAGCGTGCGTGGAAGAAGTTCGTTTACGTGCAACGGTCAGCCGCCCTGTGAGCCATCAACGGATGGGCACTCCGATGGCGGAAAATGACACCGGCTACAAGCTGGGACAGCGTGTTCGGCATGCGAAGTTCGGCGAAGGTACTATTGTCAATCTGGAAGGGAGTGGCGAACATAGCCGTTTGCAGGTTGCATTCCAGGGCCAGGGGATAAAATGGCTGGTAGCCGCCTACGCAAGGCTGGAAACGGTGTGAAGGTGCTAACGCTCTGATTTGTAGGCCGGATAGGATGCAGCCGCTATCCGGCAATCTGTCGCTTAATCTTCTGAAATCATAGATAAATACCCTTATTCTGCTAACCTTGGTGCATGAGGGGAAATTATTACTTTTTCGCCATCTGTTGCGTGTTGACGTCAAAATTTTGCTGGCGTAACATGCGCGCACGATTACGCTAAGAGGACATTCGCCTTGGACACACCCAGTAGATACTGGCTCATTATCCTGTCATCCAGGATCAACTCCTAAGGCTATCCCTTTTTGCTGATAGCCTTCGCGGTTGTCAGCGACCTTCTGTTTTTTCCCGTCGCGCTGAGTCAGGCTGTTTAATGGTCTGAAACCCAATTTGTTTCTGTGTGCCCACCGAACTGTCCGATAATTTTTTGCATTGGGAGTCCCGGTCATGCTGAGCGCATTTCAACTGGAAAACAATCGTTTAACTCGCCTTGAGGCAGACGAGATCGAGCACCTGGCCAGTTCGGTTTGGGTCGATTTAGTCGAGCCGGATGACGAAGAACGAAACCGTGTGCAAAAGGACTTGGGCCAGAATCTGGCTACGCGCCCTGAACTGGAAGACATCGAAGCATCCGCACGTTTTTTCGAAGACGAAGACGGTCTGCATATTCACTCCTTCTTCTTCTATGAAGATGCCGACGATCACGCGGGCAACTCAACTGTCGCATTTACCATTCGCGAAGGGCGCCTGTTTACCCTGCGTGAGCGCGAACTGCCGGCATTCCGTTTGTACCGTATGCGTGCGCGAAGCCAGGCGATGGTAGATGGCAACGCTTACGAGCTGTTGCTCGACCTGTTCGAAACCAAAATCGAACAACTGGCAGATGAAATAGAAAACATCTACAGCGATCTGGAAAAGCTCAGTCGCGTGATTATGGAAGGACGTCAGGGCGATGAATATGACGAGGCGCTCTCTACGCTGGCGGAACTGGAAGATATCGGCTGGAAAGTTCGCCTGTGTCTGATGGATACCCAGCGCGCATTGAACTTCCTTGTGCGCAAGGCGCGTCTGCCAGGCGGTCAGTTGGAGCAGGCGCGTGAGATCCTGCGAGATATCGAATCCCTGCTGCCGCACAACGAATCACTGTTTCAGAAAGTTAACTTCCTGATGCAGGCGGCGATGGGCTTTATCAATATCGAGCAGAACCGTATCATCAAGATCTTCTCGGTGGTATCTGTGGTATTCCTGCCGCCAACACTGGTGGCTTCAAGCTACGGGATGAACTTTGAGTTTATGCCTGAGCTGCACTGGAGTTTTGGTTACCCAGGGGCGATTGTCTTTATGATGCTCGCAGGGCTGGCGCCATATCTGTACTTTAAGCGCAAGAACTGGTTGTAATTTTTATGCCTGATGGCGACTTAGCTTTTCCCGGCCTACGTAATCTGTAGACCAGATAAGCTCGCGCCATCAGGTAAACGATATTAAAGCCCTTTACGCGTCCTGTGCTGGGTGTAAATCGCATCCGCAACAAAAATCGCCAATGCTACCCAGATAAAGGCGAACGTTACCATTTTATCCGCACCCGGAACCTCGCCGTAGAATGTCACTGCCAGCAGGAACATCAGCGTTGGGCCGATGTACTGGAAAAAGCCCAGCGTGGACAGACGCAGACGCGTGGCTGCGCCGGTAAAACAGAGCAGGGGAATAGTAGTTACGATCCCCGCAGCAATCAGCAGCAGATTTAGCGACATAGGGTTCTGAGCCATGTGGCTGGTTGGACTATCTGCAATACCAAACAGATAAATTGCCGCAACGGGTAATAACCACAGGGTTTCGATCAGCATGCCAGTTTGCGCCTCGACGGCAATCTTCTTACGTACCAGACCATAAAAAGCAAAGCTGAAAGCCAGCCCCAGCGCAATGATGGGCAGTGAACCGAATGTCCACAGTTGTACCAGTACACCGCAGGCGGCTAACAGTACGGCCAGCCACTGCATGCGGCGAAAGCGCTCGCCGAGGAAAATCATCCCCAGCACAATATTTACCAGCGGGTTAATAAAATAGCCCAGGCTCGCTTCCAGCATATGGTGGTTATTGACCGCCCAGATAAAAAGCAGCCAGTTTCCGCCGATGAGCACCGCTGATAGCGCCAGCAGGAAAATCTTCTTTGGCGTTTGCAGCAGCGTTTTGATGCCCGACCATTGGCGGCTGACGCTCATCAACACCACCATAAAGAAAAACGGCCAGATGACGCGGTGCGTCAGGATTTCGTCGGCGGGGACATAGTAAATCAGCTTGAAGTACGCGGGTGCGATGCCCCAAATAAAATAGGCAGCAAGAGCGAGTAACACGCCCTGCCGCGTTTGTTTAGCATCCATCGGGAAAACTCGGTTCAGAAATGTAACAGCAGTTTACCTGTTTTTACGCGCTTACCCCACCATATAAGTGGCGGTTGCGCTGGCGATATAAAGTTGTTCCTCGTTATGCAGTTCCACACGAGCAACAGCAACTTTGTTGCCCGCTCTCAGCAGACTACTGGTCGCCGTGAAGCGATTGCCCCTGCCCGGGCGCAGGTAATCAACACGTAGATCGATAGTCCCCATACGAGACATCCGTTGGCGCAGTTCGTCCTCGCTGATGGTTTCGTGGCGGGTCAGCGTACTGCCAACGCATACCAGTCCGGCGGCAACGTCCAATGCTGAGGCGATTACGCCTCCATGCAGGATACTTTGCGCCCAGTTGCCGACCATCATGGGTTGGTTATTAAACGCTAATTGCGCAAACTCTTTTTCATAGCGTTCCAGTTCCAGCCCCAGAGCCCGGTTAAACGGCATATGGTAGACAAACATTTCACCCACTAATTTCAGCGCTTGCTCAGCAGTAAGTACGGCAGACATACGATCCTGACACCCCGTTGGTTAATGAAATGTTGATATTATGCTTATTATTTGTTGTTTTCTACTTTAAGACGGGATAACTAACGAGAAGCCAGCTAAGTATGTAGAATACTTGCCAGATAATTATACAATTCATCAATATTTGGTCTGGAGAACACTAAAAATGCGGGCGATTCTGGGTTGGTTATTACCAGCAGTCATGCTGCCGTTGACCGCGTATGCGCAGGAAGCGACAGTGAAAGAGATTCATGATGCACCAGCGGTGCGCGGCAGTGTTATCGCCAATATGCTGCAGGAGCATGATAACCCCTTCACGCTTTACCCTTATGACACCAACTATCTCATCTACACCAATACCAGCGACATGAATAAAGAGGCTATCAGTAGCTATAGCTGGTCTGATAATGCGCGTAAAGATGAGGTTAAGTTCCAGCTGAGCCTGGCGTTTCCGCTCTGGCGCGGGATTTTAGGCCCGAACTCTGTGCTCGGTGGCTCCTATACCCAGAAATCATGGTGGCAGCTTTCCAATAGTGAAGAGTCCTCACCGTTTCGCGAAACCAACTACGAGCCGCAACTTTTCCTCGGTTTTGCCACCGACTATCGCTTTGCTGGCTGGACGCTGCGTGATGTCGAAATGGGTTACAACCATGACTCTAACGGTCGTTCCGATCCGACCTCGCGTAGCTGGAACCGCCTGTATACCCGCCTGATGGCAGAACAGGGTAACTGGCTGGTGGAAGTGAAACCGTGGTACGTCATCGGTAGCACAGATGACAACCCCGATATCACCAAATACATGGGTTACTATCAGCTCAAAATTGGTTATCACCTGGGGGATGCCGTGTTAAGCGCCAAAGGTCAGTACAACTGGAATACGGGCTATGGCGGCGCGGAGCTGGGTTTAAGTTACCCCATCACGAAGCATGTTCGTCTTTATACCCAGGTCTACAGTGGCTATGGCGAATCGTTGATCGACTACAACTTTAATCAGACGCGCGTGGGTGTGGGCGTAATGCTCAATGACATTTTCTGATCTGCGCAATGATTGTGTTTTAAACATTGCAGTTTCTCTCTCAGGCGCTGAAAATAGCGCCTGTTTTTATTTATAGCTAATGGGGTTAATGTGGCGCAGGCGGAAGTGTTGAATCTGGAAATGGGCGCTAAACAGGTTTTACAGGAAACCTTTGGCTACCAACAGTTTCGCCCTGGTCAGGAAGAAATCATCGACACCGTGCTCTCTGGCCGCGACTGCCTGGTCGTCATGCCGACCGGTGGCGGTAAATCCCTCTGCTATCAAATTCCCGCATTATTGCTGAACGGGCTAACCGTTGTCGTTTCACCGCTGATTTCCCTGATGAAAGACCAGGTTGATCAACTGCTGGCAAATGGCGTAGCGGCTGCGTGTCTGAACTCCACCCAGAGTCGCGAGCAGCAGCTTGAGGTGATGGACGGTTGCCGCAGCGGGCAAATCCGCTTGCTATACATTGCGCCCGAACGTCTGATGCTGGATAACTTTCTTGAGCATCTGGCGCACTGGAATCCGGTACTGCTGGCTGTTGATGAAGCGCACTGTATTTCTCAGTGGGGGCATGATTTTCGTCCGGAATACGCCGCACTGGGCCAGCTGCGTCAACGTTTTCCTGCTCTGCCGTTTGTCGCACTGACGGCAACCGCTGATGAAACAACCCGACTGGATATTGTTCGTCTGCTGGGGCTGAACGATCCATTAATTCAGATCAGCAGCTTTGACCGACCGAACATTCGCTACATGCTGATGGAGAAGTTTAAGCCTCTCGATCAACTGATGCGTTACGTGCAAGAACAGCGCGGCAAGTCCGGTATTATTTACTGTAATAGCCGTGCGAAAGTAGAAGATACCGCCGCACGTCTGCAAAGTCGTGGGATCAGCGCAGGGGCCTATCATGCCGGGCTGGAAAACAGCATTCGTGCTGAGGTGCAGGAGAAATTCCAGCGCGATGACCTGCAAATCGTCGTGGCAACCGTGGCGTTTGGTATGGGAATTAATAAACCTAACGTACGCTTTGTGGTGCACTTTGATATCCCACGTAACATCGAGTCGTATTACCAGGAAACGGGGCGCGCCGGGCGTGATGGCCTGCCTGCAGAAGCGATGCTGTTTTATGATCCAGCCGATATGGCGTGGTTACGCCGCTGCCTTGAAGAGAAACCCGCCGGGCAATTGCTTGATATTGAGCGACATAAGCTGAATGCGATGGGGGCGTTTGCCGAGGCGCAAACCTGCCGTCGTCTGGTCCTGCTGAATTATTTTGGCGAAGGGCGTCAGGAGCCGTGCGGCAACTGCGATATTTGTCTCGATCCGCCGAAACAGTACGATGGTTTAATGGATGCGCGTAAAGCGCTGTCGACGATATATCGCGTTAACCAACGTTTTGGGATGGGCTATGTCGTCGAAGTGCTGCGCGGAGCAAATAACCAGCGTATTCGTGAGCTGGCTCATGACAAACTGCCAGTCTACGGTATTGGACGTGAGCAGAGCCACGAGCACTGGGTGAGCGTGATCCGCCAGTTGATCCATCTTGGCCTGGTCACGCAGAATATTGCCCATCACTCCGCGTTACAGTTAACCGAAGCGGCGCGTCCGGTACTGCGCGGCGATGTCCCGCTACAGCTTGCCGTGCCGCGTATTGTGGCGCTAAAACCGCGTGCGATGCAGAAATCCTTTGGCGGCAACTACGATCGCAAGCTGTTTGCCAAATTGCGTAAGCTGCGCAAAGCCATTGCAGATGAAGAGAATATTCCACCGTATGTGGTCTTCAACGATGCCACGCTGATTGAAATGGCGGAACAGATGCCAGTTTCACCGAGCGAAATGCTGAGCGTCAATGGCGTAGGGATGCGTAAACTTGAGCGATTCGGCAAAGAGTTTATGGCGCTTATTCGTGCGCACGTTGATGGTGACGACGAAGAGTAGTCAGCCAGGCAAAAAAGTGCCAGGATGGTGACTCACTGAACTATTCCCCCGCGAGTCAATTTTATGTTAACGCTATTTTTTACCGTTGCGTTGGTACACATCGTTGCGCTGATGAGCCCTGGCCCCGATTTTTTCTTTGTTTCTCAAACGGCCGTCAGCCGTTCGCGTAAAGAAGCGATGATGGGCGTGCTGGGCATCACCTGTGGTGTCATGGTCTGGGCAGGTGTGGCGCTGCTCGGTCTGCATCTGATCATCGAAAAAATGGCCTGGCTGCACACTATTATTATGGTGGGTGGCGGTCTGTATCTGTGCTGGATGGGCTACCAGATGCTGCGTGGCGCGTTTAAAAAACAGGATGTCGCTGCTCCCGCACCGCAGGTTGAGCTGGCACAGAGTGGACGCAGCTTTATCAAAGGCCTGCTGACCAACCTGGCGAATCCTAAAGCCATTATCTATTTTGGCTCTGTATTCTCGCTGTTTGTAGGTGATAGCGTAGGTACCGGCGCGCGCTGGGGTATTTTTGCCCTGATAATCGTAGAAACGCTGGCCTGGTTTACCGTGGTCGCCAGCCTGTTTGCGCTACCGAAAATGCGTCGTGGCTATCAGCGTCTGGCGAAGTGGATTGATGGATTTGCTGGCGCGTTGTTCGCTGGTTTTGGTATCCATTTGATTATTTCGCGTTAATTCGGTTACCCGCCTGGGTAGACCCAGGCGGAGAGCTGTTTATTGCGCAAGTTTCTGTAATTCATCCTTCGAAAGGCCGGTCATTTCCATAATTGCATCAATATCCAGACCTCGCTTAAGCATTGCTTTTGCAATGTCCAGTATGGCAATACGTTTGCCCTCTTCGCGACCAATTTGCTTTAGCTGATCCGCCATTGTCATCAGTTTGTCTCCATGCTGCGGCACGCGCTGTGCCAGCTTATACAGTAATGTCTGAACATCTTGTGTATTCCCTGCTTGCACCATGTAGTTTATCAGCACGATTATTTGTTGTCCGCTCATCTTCTCCAGCATAAACAGGCGGGTAAGTTTATCCAGCAACTGCGCCATGTCACGCTGGCGAATATGTTTTTGCACTAATGTCAGTGCTGCCATACTGCGATGCTGCATGATTTCATCATCGGGGATTATCGTCACATCCACCAGTGGAAATGGCGTGCTGTAAAGCTGACGGGCGGTACCCGGATCCTCAAAGTGATCCAGCCAGTTCATTGAACCTTGCCAGGGCGTTTGCTTCCCATGGTAAAAGAGAACAGGAATAACCAGCGGTAGAGTATCGTTTCCTGCCTCCAGATGACGTTGCATGGCTGCGATTGCATAGCGCATCAGTCGAAACGACATATATTTATCCGGTGAGCTTTGATGCTCAATAAGCACATGTACGTAGCCATGGCCGCTGGTGGTTTCCAGTGAATAGAGGATGTCACTGAAATAGGGACGCAGATCGTCCTCCACAAAGCTACCTGATTCAAGTTGCAGCGTTTCCAGTTTGCAAATTTTGAGTAATGAGGGAGGAAGA
Organism: Citrobacter sp. Marseille-Q5395; assembly: GCF_947057495.1. Taxonomy (NCBI): domain Bacteria; kingdom Pseudomonadati; phylum Pseudomonadota; class Gammaproteobacteria; order Enterobacterales; family Enterobacteriaceae; genus Citrobacter; species Citrobacter sp. Marseille-Q5395. Next base: position 54,642 of record NZ_CAMSEL010000023.1, read on the forward strand.
TGAAGTTCGATGAAGTCCCGCGCGGTTTCCACGCGGGAGAGGAAGGTCTTAAATACAGCATCGTGTGGTGTCGTTGCTTCCGCCATCGTCCATCATCCGTGAAAGGTGAATGTGGCTGAATTCTGGCATGAGCAATTAATCCCCTGATAGCGCAGAATAAAAGACTTTTATCCCTTTGCGGCGATGCCCGAAAAGCCATGTACAGATGTTCTGACTGTCAGTATTTCAGTGCGAGCACTGTTCCATTTGCTACGCATGCCGAGCTGATGCCAACAGGGCGCCTATCAGCATAAACAGTGACCCAAACACTTTGTTTAGCGCCTTCATTTGCTTTGGCCCTTTAATCCAGCCTGCAATGCGCGTGGCCAGCGTCGCGTAACCGATCATCACTATCACATCGACCACAATGGTCGTGATGCCAAGCACGACATACTGCATTAACTGAGGCTCCTGCGGCATAATGAACTGGGGGAACAGTGCGGCGAGAAACACAATACTCTTCGGGTTAGTCAGATTGACAAAAACGGCCCGTTTGAACAGGCGACTGCGTGATTGTGAATTCGCCATGGTGTTCAGGTCGATAGCGCCCGCAGCGCGCCATTGTTGAATTCCCAGCCAAATCAGATAAGCCGCTCCCGCCCATTTCAACACCTCAAATGCGATAACCGAACGTGAGAATAACGTTCCCAGTCCAACGCCAACCAGCACGATATGGATACCCAGCCCGGTTTGCAAACCAGCAATCGATGCACTTGCTCCCCGATAGCCGTGGCTGATGGCGGTAGTCATGGTATTGATTGCACCTGAGCCCGGAGACAAGCTCAAAATAATAGAGGTCAGCAGGTAGGCGAACCACCATTCAAAGGTCATGAGAAACTCCCGGATTGTCTATTTTTATGCCACAATACGCTACTGTCGCTGCGTTGTGTCAGACACGGCGAAAAAAACGATTTTACTTGGTCAGCGAGGCTGGATACCTGATGTTTCAGCAGCAAAAAGACTGGGAAACAAGAGAAAACGCGTTTGCCGCTTTTTCCATGGGGCCACTGACAGATTTCTGGCATCAGCGGGAGGAAGCGGAGTTTACAGGCGTAGATGATGTCCCTGTTCGTTTCGTCCGCTTTCGTGCAGAAAAAAACGATCGTGTGATCGTTATCTGTCCTGGGCGCATTGAAAGCTACGTGAAGTACGCTGAACTGGCGTATGACCTGTTTTATTCTGGTTTTGACATACTCATTATCGATCACCGCGGGCAAGGGCGTTCCGGGCGGATGTTATCGGACCCGCATCGTGGTCATGTGGATAACTTTAATGACTATGTTGACGATTTAGCCGCCTTCTGGCAGCAGGAAGTACAGCCAGGTCCATGGAGAAAACGTTACATACTGGCGCATTCCATGGGCGGTGCGATTGCAACGCTGTTCCTGCAGCGCCATCCTAATCAGTGTGATGCCATCGCGCTCTGCGCCCCAATGTTTGGTATTGTGATGCGTTTTCCTGACTGGATGGTGCGCCATATTCTTGACTGGGCCGAGGGGCACCCGCGCATTCGCGAAGGCTATGCTATGGGAACCGGTCGCTGGCGGGCACTGCCGTTTGGGATGAATTCGCTAACCCATAGCCGACAGCGCTATCGGCGTAATTTGCGCTTCTATGCTGATGATCCGCAACTGCGTGTCGGCGGTCCCACTTATCACTGGGTGCGTGAAGGCATTCTGGCTGGTGAGCAGGTCCTGGCCGGAGCTGGAGATGACGCTACCCCAATGCTGCTAATTCAGGCTGAAGAAGAACGTGTGGTGGATAACCGCATGCACGATCGTTTTTGTGAACTCCGCGCCGCAGCGGACCATCCTGTAGAAGGAGGTCAGCCGCTTGTCATAAAAGGCGCGTACCATGAGATCCTTTTTGAAAAGGACGCAATGCGCTCAGTCGCGCTCAACGCCATTGTTGAATTTTTCAACAGGCATAACTCATCCAGCGGAAATCGCTTTGCTTAGAGGTTTAATTTTCTTATGTATCAGGTTGTTGCGTCTGATTTAGATGGTACATTGCTTTCCCCCGACCATACCCTGTCCCCTTATGCCAAAGAGACACTGAAATTGCTGACTGCTCGTGGTGTCAACTTTGTGTTCGCAACCGGTCGGCATCATGTTGATGTGGGGCAAATTCGCGATAACCTGGGGATTAAATCCTACATGATCACCTCCAACGGCGCGCGTGTGCATGATCCTGATGGAAAGCTGGTGTTCTCGCATAACCTGGATCGTGACATTGCCAGTGACCTGTTTGGTGTGGTGAATGCAAATCCGGACATCGTGACTAACGTTTATCGCGATGATGAGTGGTTTATGAACCGCCATCGCCCGGATGAAATGCGTTTTTTCAAAGAAGCGGTATTTAACTACTCGCTGTTTGAACCTGCGCTACTGGAGCCGGAAGGCATCAGCAAAGTGTTTTTCACCACCGACTCACACGAAAGGCTGCTACCGCTGGAGCAGGCGATTAATGCCCGCTGGGGCGATCGCGTGAACGTCAGTTTCTCCACTCTCACTTGCCTGGAAGTGATGGCTGGCGGCGTCTCGAAAGGCCATGCACTGGAAGCGGTAGCGAAAGCGATGGGTTACAGCCTTCAGGACTGCATTGCCTTCGGCGACGGTATGAATGATGCAGAGATGCTCTCCATGGCAGGAAAAGGCTGCATTATGGGGAATGCGCATCAGCGCCTGAAAGATCTGCATCCGGAACTGGATGTGATTGGTCTCAATGCCGACGATGCCGTGCCGCACTATCTGCGCGATCTCTTTTTAAAGTAATTGTTCTTTAGTTGACCAGTTGTCAACTAAACTCTTCGCTACAATGGGTGTACCTTTTGTTCAGAGACATCCATTGTGGCGTTACTCATCATTACCACGATTCTGTGGGCCTTTTCTTTTAGCCTGTTTGGCGAGTACCTTGCTGGTCATGTCGATAGCTATTTTGCGGTACTGGTTCGTGTTGGGCTTGCGGCGCTGGTATTCCTGCCGTTTCTGCGTACCCGTGGGCACGGCGTAAAAACAATCGGTCTGTACATGTTGGTGGGAGCCATGCAGCTTGGCATCATGTATATGCTGAGTTTCCGTGCCTATCTCTATCTGACGGTTTCAGAGTTACTGTTGTTTACTGTCCTGACGCCGCTCTACATTACGCTAATTTATGACCTGATGAGCCGACGCCGCTTACGCTGGAGTTACGCGTTCAGCGCGTTACTGGCGGTGATTGGTGCAGGGATTATTCGTTACGATCAGGTGACCAGTCATTTCTGGACCGGCCTGCTTCTGGTGCAGCTTTCCAACATTAGCTTTGCCATCGGTATGGTGGGTTACAAGCGTCTGATGGAAACTCGTCCAATGCCACAACACAACGCCTTTGCCTGGTTTTATATGGGGGCGTTGCTGGTGGCGATTGTTGCCTGGTTCATGTTGGGGAATGCCCAAAAAATGCCTGAAACCACGTTGCAGTGGGGGATCCTGGTGTTTCTTGGGGTGGCGGCATCTGGCATTGGTTACTTTATGTGGAACTATGGCGCGACGCAGGTGGACGCGGGTACGCTGGGCATTATGAATAATATGCATGTGCCTGCGGGACTGTTGGTTAACCTGGCAATCTGGCATCAACAGCCTCACTGGCCGAGCTTTATCACTGGTGCGGCTGTGATAGTGGCCTCACTGTGGGTACATCGGCATTGGGTCGCTCCGCACTCCGCACAAACGGTAAGTGATCGCAGGCGTGATTCCGCGCTGAACGAATAAACGCTTCAGTGACTGGCTGGCGCTGCTCACCGTCGCGTACAGCGGCGTACAGTCGACTCCACAATCCATCGCCCAGGGTTTTGGTCACCACCAGACCCTGGCGTTCAAAACTCTCCACTACCCAGTGCGGCAAGGCGGCGATACCCATTCTGGCGGCAACCATCTGAATCAACAGCAGGGTGTTATCCACGCTCTTCAACGACGGGCTAATGCCAGCAGGCTGCAGGAAATGACGCCAGACATCCAGTCGACTGCGCTGTACCGGATAAATGAGAAGAGTCTCACTGGCTAAATCTTCCGGCGTGATCTGCGTTTTGCTGGCCAGCGGGTGATCGGGTGCCAGGATCAGACGCACTTCAAAATCGAACATCGGTGAGTAGTGCAGGCCACTACGCGGCAGAATGTCGGACGTCATTACCAGATCCAGCTCATCCTGCTGTAATGCCGGCTGCGGATCGAACGTCACGCCGGATTTAAAATCCATCTCTACTTGCGGCCAATTTGCGCGGAAATTCTCCAGCGCGGGGGTCAACCACTGAATACAGCTATGACACTCAATGGCGATACGCAGCCGGGTTTGCTGCGGCTCATTACATGCCTGCAGCGCACGACCAATTTGTGGCAGCACCTGGTTTGCCAGTTGCAGCAAAATTTCGCCCTGCGGCGTAAAGCGCAAAGGCTGACTTTTGCGGACAAATAGTCGAAAGCCAAGACGCTGCTCCAGATCGCTGAACTGGTGAGACAGGGCGGATTGGGTCTGATGCAGCGTCGCTGCAGCGGCTGCCAGCGAACCACTATTCCGCAACGCTTGCAGCGTTTTCAGATGTTTAATCTCGATCATGAAAGTCCTTCACCTCGGCATGAACAAATTGCGCTTGAGGAATACACAGTACCTTTACATTATGGATGTGTAAACATCTGGACGGCTAAAATCCTTCGTCTTTTAAATTTATGGTGTGTTGGCTGCGTTTTTCCACCTCGGTTACTTACTTCAGTAAGCTCTCAGGGATGAATAAACTTGCCTCCTTCCCTAAATTCAAAATCTATAGGATTTACATATAATTAGAGGAAGAAAAATGACAATACTTAATCACACCCTCGGTTTCCCTCGTGTTGGCCTGCGCCGCGAGCTGAAAAAAGCACAAGAAAGCTACTGGGCGGGAAATTCCTCTCGTGAAGAGTTGCTGGTAGTAGGCCGTGAGCTGCGTGCCCGCCACTGGGATCAACAAAAGCAAGCGGGTATTGACCTGCTGCCGGTGGGGGACTTTGCCTGGTACGATCACGTCCTGACCACCAGTTTGCTGTTGGGTAACGTCCCGGCCCGCCATCAGAACAAAGACGGCTCTGTCGACATCGACACCTTATTCCGCATTGGCCGTGGCCGTGCACCGACCGGTCAACCGGCGGCGGCGGCAGAAATGACCAAATGGTTTAATACCAACTATCACTACATGGTGCCGGAGTTCACTAAAGGTCAGGAGTTCAAACTGACCTGGACCCAACTGCTGGACGAAGTTGACGAAGCGCAGGTGCTGGGTCACAAAGTGAAACCGGTGCTGCTGGGTCCTGTGACTTACCTGTGGCTGGGCAAAGTGAAGGGCGAGCAGTTTGACCGTCTGAGCCTGCTGAAAGACATTCTGCCAGTTTACCAGCAGGTGCTGACTGAGCTGGCGCAACGTGGCATTGAGTGGGTGCAGATTGATGAACCGGCACTGGTGCTGGAACTGCCGCAGGAGTGGCTGGATGCCTACAAATCAGCGTATGACGCGCTCACAGGACAAGTGAAGCTGCTGTTGACCACCTATTTCGAAGGAGTAACCCCGAATCTCGACACCATCACCGCACTGCCGGTACAGGGTCTGCATGTTGACCTGGTCCATGGTAAAGATGACGTGGCAGAACTGCACAAACGTTTGCCGGCTGACTGGCTGTTCTCTGCGGGTCTGGTGAATGGCCGCAACGTCTGGCGTGCCGATTTAACCGAGAAATATGCGCAGATTAAAGACATTGTCGGCAAACGTGCGCTGTGGGTAGCCTCTTCGTGTTCCCTGCTGCACAGCCCAATTGATCTGAGTGTCGAGACTCGCCTTGATGCTGAAGTGAAGAGCTGGTTTTCTTTCGCTCTGCAAAAATGCGGTGAGCTGGCGCTGCTGCGTGATGCGCTGAACAGCGGTGATACCGTCGCGCTGGAGGAGTGGAGCGCGCCGATTCAGGCTCGTCGCCATTCAACCCGTGTACATAATGCAGCCGTTGAAAAACGTCTGGCTGCGATCACTGCACAGGACAGCCAGCGTACCAATGCTTATCCGGTACGTGCCGAAGCGCAGCGTGCGCGCTTTAACCTGCCGGCATGGCCGACCACGACCATTGGTTCCTTCCCGCAAACCACGGAAATTCGCGGCCTGCGTCTGGACTTCAAGAAAGGCAATCTTGACGCCAACAACTACCGCACCGGCATTGCGGAGCACATTAAACAGGCCATTGTAGAACAGGAGCGTTTAGGCCTCGACGTGCTGGTACACGGTGAAGCCGAGCGTAACGACATGGTGGAGTATTTCGGTGAGCATCTGGATGGCTTTGTCTTCACCCAGAACGGTTGGGTACAGAGTTACGGCTCTCGCTGCGTGAAGCCGCCAGTGGTAATTGGTGATGTCAGCCGTCCGGAAGCGATTACCGTTGAGTGGGCGAAGTACGCACAGTCACTGACTGATAAACCGGTTAAAGGCATGCTGACTGGCCCTGTGACTATTCTCTGCTGGTCATTCCCACGTGAAGATGTGACTCGTGAAACTATCGCTAAACAGATTGCGCTGGCGCTGCGTGATGAAGTCGCGGATCTGGAAGCCGCTGGCATTGGCATCATCCAGATTGACGAACCGGCATTGCGCGAAGGTCTGCCACTACGTCGCAGCGACTGGGCAGCATACCTGGAGTGGGGCGTGGAAGCTTTCCGCATTAATGCTGCGGTGGCGAAGGACGAAACCCAAATCCACACTCATATGTGTTATTGCGAGTTTAACGACATCATGGATTCGATTGCGGCGCTGGACGCAGACGTGATCACTATTGAAACCTCACGTTCTGACATGGAGCTGCTGGAGTCATTCGAAGAATTTGACTATCCGAATGAAATCGGACCGGGCGTGTACGACATCCACTCACCGAACGTTCCAAGTGTCGAGTGGATTGAAGCCCTGCTGAAGAAAGCTGAGCAACGTATCCCCGCAGAGCGTCTATGGGTGAACCCGGACTGCGGTCTGAAAACCCGCGGCTGGCCGGAAACCCGTGCCGCACTGGCAAACATGGTCAAAGCCGCGCAGAACCTGCGTCAGGCGTAAGATTAAAAACGGAGGTGCAAGCCTCTGTTCTGATGAGATGTTTTGTAAGCCGGGTAAGGCGTAGCCACTACCCGGCAAAATACGTTATTTCTTCCCGCCATAAAGTGCGAACCACTCCAGCATTCTTTGCCAGCCGTCTTTTGCAGACTCTTCGTGATAGCTCGGACGGTAATCGGCGTTAAACGCGTGTCCGGCATCGGGATAGACCACGATTTCCGCTTTGGCATTCGCGGCGCGTAATGCCTGACGCATCGTTTCGATAGTCTCTTGTGGAATGCTGTAGTCCTGACCGCCGTAAAGCCCCAATACCGGTGCATTCAGGTCGGTAGCGATATCGACAGGGTGTTTAGGTGAGTTCAGGGTTTTGTCGCCAATCAGTTTTCCGTACCACGCCACAGCCGCTTTGAGCTGTGGATTGTGAGCGGCATACAGCCAGGCGATACGACCGCCCCAGCAAAAACCGGTGATCATCAGTTGATGTGCATCACCGCCGTTGCGGGAGGCCCAACTGGCAACGTGGTCCAGATCGGCCAGCACCTGGGAGTCAGGCACTTTAGCTACCAGGCCACTCAGTAGCGTAGGGATATCTGCAAAATCATTTGGATCGCCCTCGCGAAAATAGAGTTCCGGGGCGATAGCCAGATACCCTTCCAGCGCAAGTCGGCGGCAAACATCACGGATATGTTCATGAATGCCAAATATTTCCTGCACGACGATGACTACGGGCAGCAGGCCATCAGTCTGTTTTGGCCGCGCGTGATACGCCGGCATATCATCGCCTTGAGAAGGTATTGACGTTACACCTGCGATAATCGCGTTATCCGGTGTGTGAACTGTTGTTGATGCGGGTGGGGATGCAGCAGGTGCAAAGCCAGATTGTCGTATTGTTGTCATGGTATTCTCCGTACCCTTAAATAATCAGCAAAAAAGCGCATTGTTAACTATAGACACATGCAACGAATCACATTGCCTTAAACGGTCTATCTTTTGTGCAAGGCTTCCCGATGATGAGTAGTTAATGTGATGTGTGTCACTTTTTCACGGTAAATTAATGCAATTGATTTACATCATGGTGATGACTGTCACGAAAATATGTTTATGCCTTCGGTAAAGTGTCTTTTTGCTTCTTCTGACAAAACCGATTCACAGAGGAGTTTTTTATGTCTAAGTCTGATGTTTTTCATCTCGGCCTCACTAAGAACGATTTACAAGGGGCCCAGCTCGCTATCGTCCCTGGCGACCCGGAGCGTGTGGAAAAGATCGCCGCGCTGATGGATAAGCCGGTCAAGCTGGCATCTCATCGCGAATTCACTACCTGGCGTGCAGAACTGGATGGTAAAGCAGTGATCGTCTGCTCCACCGGTATCGGCGGCCCATCTACTTCTATCGCTGTAGAAGAACTGGCTCAACTGGGCATTCGTACCTTCCTGCGTATCGGCACTACTGGTGCTATTCAGCCGCATATCAATGTTGGTGATGTGCTGGTAACCACGGCATCAGTTCGCCTGGACGGTGCAAGCCTGCACTTTGCGCCAATGGAATTCCCGGCTGTTGCGGACTTCGAATGCACCACCGCGCTGGTTGAAGCAGCGAAATCTATCGGTGCAACTACTCACGTGGGCGTTACTGCCTCTTCTGATACCTTCTACCCAGGCCAGGAGCGTTACGACACCTTCTCTGGTCGTGTGGTGAGCCGTTTCAAAGGTTCTATGGAAGAGTGGCAGTCCATGGGCGTTATGAACTATGAAATGGAATCCGCTACGCTGCTGACTATGTGCGCAAGTCAGGGTCTGCGTGCAGGTATGGTTGCTGGTGTTATCGTCAACCGTACTCAGCAAGAGATCCCGAATGCAGAAACCATGAAGCAAACGGAAAGCCACGCGGTGAAAATCGTGGTAGAAGCAGCGCGTCGCCTGCTGTAATACACCCTTCTTTGTAAAAAGGCCGACGTGTTCGGCCTTTTTATTTTGCGTAGTGCCTCGCAGGAAATTCCTTTTAAACTGGACGTTTATACAGCACAATTCTATTTTGTGCAGGTAAGTCGTTGCTGTAAGGGGGCGTTGTGGATATTTCAATTATGATGAGTGCTGTGGTGGCGTTGGCTGCAGGGCTGCTTGTGGGTTGGCTGGCGACCAAAGCGCGTGCCGATCAGATCCGAGCAGATCTCATCGAAGAACGGCGTGAGTTGGATATTGCGCTGAGCGCCGCCCGGCAACAGCTTTCGCAGGAAGCCCACTGGCGAGAAGAGTGTGAGCTACTCAATAACGAGTTACGCAGCTTACACAGCATCAACACCTCTCTGGAAGCCGATCTCCGGGAAGTCACCACCCGTCTGGAAGCGACGCAGCAGCACGCTGAAGATAAAATTCGCCAGATGATCAACAGTGAACAGCGTCTGAGCGAGCAGTTCGAAAACCTTGCGAACCGTATTTTTGAGCACAGCAACCGCCGCGTTGACGAGCAAAACCGGCAAAGCCTGAATAGTTTGCTTACGCCATTGCGTGAACAGCTGGACGGTTTTCGCCGTCAGGTTCAGGATAGCTTTGGTAAAGAGGCGCAGGAAAGGCACACTCTGGCGCACGAAATTCGTAATCTCCAGCAATTGAACGCGCAGATGGCGCAGGAAGCCGTTAACCTGACGCGGGCGTTGAAAGGGGATAACAAGACCCAGGGGAACTGGGGAGAAGTGGTGCTCACGCGAGTGCTGGAGGCTTCCGGTCTGCGTGAAGGCTATGAATATGAAACCCAGGTCAGTATTGAAAATGACGCGCGTTCACGGATGCAACCGGATGTTATTGTCAGACTGCCACAGGGAAAAGACGTGGTTATCGACGCTAAAATGACGCTGGTCGCCTACGAGCGCTATTTTAATGCAGAAGATGACTACACCCGGGAGAGCGCGTTGCAGGAGCATATTGCCTCTGTGCGTAACCATATTCGTCTGTTGGGACGCAAAGATTACCAACAGCTCCCAGGGTTACGCACGCTTGACTATGTACTGATGTTTATTCCCGTTGAACCTGCTTTTTTGCTTGCGCTGGACAGACAGCCCGAACTGATAACCGAAGCACTCAAAAATAACATTATGCTGGTTAGCCCTACTACGTTGTTGGTGGCATTGCGCACTATCGCGAATCTGTGGCGTTATGAACACCAGAGCCGTAACGCGCAGCAGATTGCAGATCGGGCCAGCAAGCTTTATGACAAAATGCGGTTGTTTATCGATGATATGTCGGCGATCGGCCAGAGTCTGGACAAAGCGCAGGACAGCTACCGACAGGCGATGAAAAAACTCTCCTCAGGGCGTGGAAACGTCCTGTCGCAGGCAGAAGCGTTTCGTGGATTAGGTGTAGAAATTAAGCGCGAGATTAATCCTGAACTGGCTGAACAAGCCACAACTCAGGATGAAGAATACCGCTTACGCTCGGTCCCGGAGGCGCAGCTGGATGAGGCTTATCCCGATAATGCGGCGGCAAATCAGCAATCGAACTAGCCCGTTTGGGGTAGTTGAACCCGGCAGAAGGGTAGGGCAAATTGGCCCAATCTGTTACACTTCTCGAACATTTTATTGATGAGTAGGCACTGAGATGGTGGAAGATTCACAAGAAACGACGCACTTTGGCTTTCAGACCGTCGCTAAAGAGCAGAAAGCTGACATGGTGGCCCACGTTTTTCATTCTGTGGCGTCTAAATATGACGTTATGAATGATTTAATGTCATTTGGCATTCATCGTTTGTGGAAGCGCTTCACCATTGACTGTAGTGGCGTGCGTCGCGGACAAACCGTTCTGGATTTGGCGGGTGGTACGGGAGATCTGACGGCGAAATTTTCTCGCATGGTTGGTGAAACCGGTCAAGTCGTCCTGGCGGATATCAATGACTCAATGCTCAAAATGGGTCGCGAAAAGCTGCGCAATATCGGTGTGATTGGTAACGTCGAGTATGTCCAGGCAAATGCTGAGGCACTGCCTTTCCCTGACAATACCTTCGACTGCATCACGATTTCGTTTGGTCTGCGTAACGTAACGGAAAAAGAGAAAGCATTACGATCCATGTATCGGGTATTGAAGCCCGGTGGACGCTTGCTGGTGCTGGAGTTTTCCAAACCGATTATCGAACCTCTGAGCAAAGCGTATGATGCTTACTCTTTCCATATTCTGCCACGTATTGGTTCAATGGTGGCCAACGATGCAGAAAGCTACCGTTATCTGGCGGAGTCCATCCGCATGCATCCCGATCAGGACACCTTAAAAGCGATGATGCAAGATGCCGGGTTTGAAAGCGTGGATTACTACAACCTGACAGCAGGTGTGGTTGCGCTGCACCGTGGCTATAAGTTCTGACAGGAGATCGGGGATGCCTTTAAAACCCTTAGTGACCGCAGGAGTTGAAAACCTACTCAACACCTTTCTGTACCGTTCGCCTGCGCTGAAATCAGCCCGAACGCGTCTGCAGAGCAAGGTGCTGCGTATGGATCTCAAAGGATTTTCGACACCGTTAGTCCTGGTGTTTAGTGAGCGCCAGGTCGATGTGCTGGGGGCCTGGGAAGGCGAAGCCGATTGCACCGTGATCACACATGCCAGCGTTTTACCGAAATTACGCGACCGGCAGCAACTCACAACCCTTATTCGTAGCGGCGAGCTGGAAGTTCAGGGCGATATTCAGGTGGTACAGAACTTTGTCGCTCTGGCTGACCTTGCAGAGTTTGATCCTGCTGAACTGTTAGCGCCCTATACCGGCGATATCGTCGCGGAAGGGGTCAGCAAAGCCCTGCGTGGTGGGGCGAAGTTTCTGTGTCACACCATGCAACGTCAGCAGCGTTACGTTGCCGAAGCGATCACTGAAGAGTGGCGTATGGCTCCTGGTCCGCTTGAGGTTGCATGGTTCGCGGAAGAAACGGCAGCCGTTGAGCGTGCGGTTGAATCTCTGGCCAAACGGCTGGAAAAACTGGAGGTCAAATGACGCCAGGTGAAGTACGGCGCCTTTATTTCATCATTCGCACTTTTTTAAGCTACGGTCTTGATGAACTCATCCCCAAAATGCGTATTACGCTGCCGCTTCGGTTGTGGCGTTACACCTTGTTCTGGATGCCTAATCGGCATAAAGAAAAGCCACTGGGTGAGAGACTGAGACTGGCGTTGCAAGAATTGGGGCCAGTGTGGATCAAGTTTGGTCAAATGCTCTCCACCCGTCGTGACCTTTTCCCTCCGCATATCGCCGATCAACTGGCACTGTTGCAGGATCGTGTTGCCCCCTTTGATGGACAAAGAGCAAAACAGCAAATTGAAGAAGCAATGGGTGGGTTACCCGTTGAGGCATGGTTTGATGATTTTGAGATCCAGCCACTGGCATCTGCGTCCATTGCACAGGTACACACGGCCCGACTGAAATCGAATGGTAAAGAGGTCGTGATCAAGGTTATTCGCCCGGACATTCTGCCGGTTATCAAAGCGGATTTAAAACTGATCTATCGCCTTGCCCGTTGGGTTCCTCGCTTGCTGCCTGACGGTCGCCGTTTGCGGCCGACGGAAGTGGTTCGCGAATATGAGAAGACATTAATTGATGAGTTGAATTTGCTGCGTGAATCGGCGAATGCTATTCAATTGCGTCGCAATTTTGAAGACAGCCCGATGCTGTACATCCCGGAAGTGTATTCCGACTATTGCAGTCAGAACATGATGGTGATGGAGCGTATTTACGGTATCCCCGTTTCGGATGTTGCAACGCTTGAGAAGAACGGCACCAACATGAAGTTGTTGGCCGAGCGCGGTGTGCAGGTCTTCTTTACTCAGGTATTCCGTGACAGTTTTTTCCATGCCGATATGCATCCTGGCAACATTTTTGTCAGCTATGAACACCCTGAAAATCCAAAGTACATCGGCATAGATTGCGGGATTGTTGGCTCATTAAATAAAGAAGATAAACGCTATCTGGCTGAAAACTTCATTGCGTTCTTTAATCGTGACTACCGTAAGGTTGCAGAGCTGCATGTAGATTCTGGCTGGGTTCCACCGGATACCAACGTCGAAGAATTTGAATTTGCTATTCGTACCGTCTGCGAGCCGATATTTGAAAAGCCGCTGGCGGAGATTTCATTTGGTCACGTGCTGCTGAATCTGTTTAATACGGCACGTCGATTTAACATGGAAGTCCAGCCCCAACTGGTGCTGTTGCAGAAAACACTGCTGTATGTTGAAGGCGTTGGGAGACAGCTTTATCCGCAGTTGGATTTGTGGAAGACGGCCAAGCCATTTCTTGAATCCTGGATTAAAGAGCAGGTCGGAATTCCCGCCCTTGTCAGGGCATTTAAAGAAAAAGCACCGTTCTGGGTCGAAAAAATGCCAGAAATACCTGAACTGGTGTATGACAGTTTGCGCCAGGGCAAATATTTACAGCACAGTGTTGATAAGATTGCGCGCGAGCTTCATGCGAATCACGTCCGTCAGGGACAATCTCGTTATTTATTGGGTATTGGCGCGACGTTGTTGTTAAGTGGGACATTCTTGCTGGTAAGTCGTCCTGAGTGGGGGCTTATGCCTGGTTGGTTAATAGCGGGCGGCGTCATTGCCTGGCTGATCGGCTGGCGCAAAATGCGCTGAATTTTTCATCGCTCAAGGCAGGTCGTGTAACGTATACTACGGCCTTATTAATTCATCATCTATGACAGAGGAACATGTATGGGTGGTATCAGTATCTGGCAGTTGTTGATCATTGCCGTCATCGTTGTGCTGCTATTCGGCACCAAGAAACTCGGCTCCATCGGTTCCGATCTTGGTGCGTCTATTAAAGGCTTCAAGAAAGCGATGGGAGATGATGAACCCAAGCAGGATAAATCCAGTCAGGACGCTGATTTTACTGCTAAATCCATCACCGATAAGCAGGGCGAAGTGAAAAAAGAAGACGCCAAAAGCCACGATAAAGAGCAGGTATAATCCGTGTTTGATATCGGTTTTAGCGAACTGTTATTGGTGTTCGTGATAGGCCTCATCGTATTGGGGCCACAACGATTGCCGGTTGCGGTAAAAACGGTCGCGGGCTGGGTTCGTGCGTTGCGTTCCCTTGCAACTACTGTTCAGAATGAACTGACCCAGGAGCTTAAGCTTCAGGAGTTTCAGGACAGCCTGAAGAAGGTTGAGAAAGCGAGCCTGACAAATCTGACGCCGGAGCTGAAAGCATCGATGGATGAATTGCGTGAAGCTGCAGAGTCGATGAAGCGTTCTTACAGCGTTAACGAGCCTGAGAAAGCGAGCGATGAAGCGCACACTATCCATAATCCGGTGGTGAAAGATAGCGAAGCGCAGCATGAAGGGGTTACTCCTGCTTCCGCTGAAACGCAGGCCAGCTCGCCGGAGCAAAAACCGCAATCCACGGGTACCAGGACATCTGAATCGACGGAAACCGCGTCCGAAACAGTGATGGACGCTGAAAAGAAAACCGCCGCGCCTGTTGTCGAATCCTCCCCATCGTCGAGTGATAAACCGTAAACATGGCTGTAGAAGATACTCAACCGCTCATCACGCATCTTATTGAGCTGCGTAAGCGACTCCTGAACTGCATTATTGCCGTAATGGTAATCTTTTTGGCGTTGGTTTATTTTGCCAACGACATTTACCATATGGTTGCGGCACCGCTGATAAAACAGATGCCGCAGGGTGCGACGATGATCGCCACGGATGTGGCCTCGCCGTTTTTTACCCCGATAAAACTCACTTTCATGGTGTCGCTGATCCTTTCAGCGCCAGTGATCCTGTATCAGGTATGGGCGTTTATTGCTCCTGCTTTGTATAAGCATGAGCGTCGCCTTGTTGTGCCATTACTGGTTTCCAGTTCGTTGCTGTTCTATATCGGTATGGCATTTGCCTACTTTGTCGTCTTCCCGTTAGCCTTTGGTTTCCTTGCTAATACGGCACCGCAAGGCGTACAAGTATCGACAGATATTGCCAGTTACCTTAGCTTCGTGATGGCGCTATTTATGGCTTTTGGGGTCTCTTTTGAGGTTCCTGTTGCCATTGTGCTGCTGTGCTGGATGGGTATTACGACGCCTGATGACTTGCGTAAGAAACGTCCATACGTTGTTGTCGGTGCATTTGTCGTGGGGATGTTACTGACCCCGCCAGATGTCTTCTCGCAAACGCTGTTGGCAATACCAATGTACTGCCTGTTTGAAGTGGGCGTTTTCTTCTCCCGTTTCTATGTCGGTAAGCGACGTACGCGAGACGAAGATAACGAGGCTGAGAATGCAAAAGAAGCTGAAGCCACCGAGAAAACCGAAGAATAAATTCAACCGCCCGTCAGGGCGGTTGTCATATGGGAGGAAGCATGTTTGATATTGGCGTTAATTTAACCAGTTCACAATTTGCGAAAGACAGGGATGAGGTTGTAGCGCGCGCCTTTGCGGCCGGTGTTCACGGTATGCTTCTGACCGGAACGAACCTGCATGAAAGCCAGCAGGCGCTAAAGCTGGCGCAGCATTACCCGAATTGTTGGTCCACAGCCGGCGTCCATCCGCATGATAGTAGCCAGTGGCAATCCTCAACCGAAGAAGCGATAGTCGCTCTGGCAAACCAGTCTGAAGTGGTCGCCATTGGTGAATGCGGTCTGGATTTCAATCGTAATTTCTCCACGCCACAAGAGCAGGAGCGGGCATTTGAGGCACAACTGCGTATTGCCGCTGAACTGCAGATGCCAGTTTTCATGCATTGCCGGGATGCGCATGACCGTTTTCTGGCATTGCTGGAGCCCTGGCTGGACAGCATTCCAGGCGCGGTACTGCATTGCTTCACCGGTTCACGTCAGGAGATGCAGGACTGCGTGGACAGAGGGCTTTATATTGGTATTACCGGATGGGTCTGCGATGAGCGTCGGGGGATGGAGCTTAGGGAGCTGTTACCTTTTATTCCGGTAGAGAGGCTCCTGATCGAAACTGATGCGCCTTATTTACTGCCCCGCGATTTAACACCTAAACCGTCTACACGGCGTAATGAGCCGGCCTACCTGCCGCACATTCTTGAACGGATTGCACACTGGCGCGGGGAAGATCCTCAATGGCTATCAACAACAATCGACTCCAACGTGAGAACGCTGTTTGAAGTTACCTTCTAAGGTAGATTAAATTTTTCGAAAACCGGTATTTTTCACGCTCTGCTTAACCTCTTTATTCAACAGGTTAAGCAGAAGCATAGAGCGCGCTTCGCCATCAGGTTCAGTGAAGATCGCTTTCAATCCTTCAAATGCACCTTCAGTGATAATCACATAGTCCCCTGGATAAGGGGTTTCCGGATCAACAACACCCTCGGGTTTGTAGATGGAAAGCTGGTGAATAACTGCAGAGGGAACCGTCGCTGGTGTTGCTCCAAAGCGTACGAAATGGCTGACGCCACGCGTGGCATTGATCGTCGTGGTGTGGATCACTTCCGGGTCGAATTCGACAAACATGTAATTAGGGAAAAGTGGCTCACTGATTGTGGTACGTTTGCCGCGCACCATTTTTTCCAGGGTGATCATAGGCGTCAGGCAGTTCACCGCCTGCCTTTCCAGGTGTTCCTGGGCACGCTGAAGTTGCCCGCGTTTGCAGTACAGTAAATACCAGGATTGCATAATAACTCTTATCCGCTTGTTCTGAGCGCAAGCATAACAAAAGCCATGCGCTAAGTTAATTATACCCGACTTAAAGCAACTCGAAATCCGTTGGGTATATACTCCCGGGGCTTAGATGTACCGCCAGAGTTCACGCTAATTTAACAAAAATACAGCATCGCAATGATGAACGCCGTATAATGAAGCGCTTACGAAGAGGCCACAATGGACGCCATGAAATATCACGATTTACGCGACTTCCTGACGCAACTTGAGCAGCAAGGCGAGCTCAAACGCATCACGCTTCCGGTGGATCCCCATCTGGAAATCACAGAAATAGCCGATCGCACCCTGCGTGCTGGTGGGCCTGCGTTGCTGTTTGAGAATCCCAAAGGCTATTCAATGCCAGTGCTGTGTAACCTGTTTGGCACGCCGAAGCGTGTTGCCATGGGAATGGGACAAGAAGATGTCTCTGCGTTGCGGGAAGTGGGTAAGTTGTTGGCGTTTTTGAAAGAGCCTGAGCCGCCAAAAGGATTTCGCGATCTGTTTGATAAGCTGCCGCAGTTCAAGCAGGTACTGAACATGCCGACTAAGCGGTTACGCGGTGCGCCTTGTCAGCAAAAAATCTATTCAGGCGATGATGTCGATCTAAACCGTATTCCGATAATGACCTGCTGGCCGGAAGATGCAGCTCCGCTGATCACCTGGGGACTCACCGTAACGCGGGGCCCCCATAAAGAGCGACAGAATCTGGGTATTTATCGCCAGCAGCTGATTGGCAAAAATAAACTCATCATGCGCTGGCTTTCTCATCGTGGCGGCGCGCTTGATTATCAGGAGTGGTGTGCGGCTCATCCAGGCGAACGTTTCCCGGTTTCCGTTGCGCTGGGCGCTGATCCGGCAACGATTCTGGGGGCCGTAACGCCAGTACCTGATACGTTATCGGAATACGCTTTTGCGGGCTTGTTACGTGGTACCAAGACCGAAGTGGTTAAATGTATTTCCAACGATCTCGAAGTTCCTGCCAGCGCGGAGATTGTGTTGGAAGGGTATATAGAGCCGGGAGAAATGGCGCCGGAAGGCCCGTATGGCGACCATACAGGCTACTACAATGAGGTGGATAGCTTCCCTGTTTTCACCGTTACACACATTACTCAGCGTGAAGATGCGATTTATCACTCGACTTACACCGGCCGTCCGCCAGATGAGCCTGCGGTACTAGGCGTGGCGCTGAACGAAGTTTTCGTGCCTATTCTGCAAAAACAATTCCCGGAAATCGTCGATTTTTACCTGCCGCCGGAAGGCTGCTCTTATCGACTGGCCGTAGTGACGATGAAAAAGCAGTACGCTGGCCATGCTAAACGCGTCATGATGGGTGTTTGGTCGTTTTTACGTCAGTTTATGTACACCAAATTTGTTATTGTCTGCGATGATGATGTCAACGCACGTGACTGGAACGATGTGATTTGGGCAATTACCACCCGTATGGACCCGGCAAGGGATACGGTTCTGGTAGAAAATACGCCAATTGATTACCTGGATTTTGCCTCGCCGGTTTCCGGCCTTGGTTCAAAAATGGGACTGGATGCCACAAATAAATGGCCGGGTGAAACCCAACGTGAATGGGGACGCCCGATTAAAAAAGATCCTGAAGTGACTGCGCGTATTGACGCAATTTGGGATGAATTGGCCATCTTTAATGACGGCAAAAGCGCCTGAGGCGCGATCATTTTGCCTATTGATCCGACAGAGAGAGCGCATGACAACCTTAAGCTGTAAAGTGACCTCGGTAGAAGCTATCACTGACACCGTATATCGCGTTCGTTTAGTGCCAGACGCGGCGTTTTCCTTTCGTGCTGGTCAGTATTTAATGGTCGTGATGGATGAACGGGATAAGCGTCCGTTTTCCATGGCATCTACACCGGATGAGCACGGATTCATTGAGCTGCACGTTGGCGCCTCTGAGCTAAATCTTTATGCCATGGCCGTTATGGATCGAATTCTGAAAGACCGGGAAATTAAGGTCGATATTCCACACGGTGAAGCCTGGCTGCGTGATGATGAAAATCGTCCGCTGATCCTGATCGCTGGCGGTACAGGGTTCTCTTATGTGCGCTCAATTCTGCTAACAGCACTGGCGCGTAATCCAGACCGTGATGTCACGATTTACTGGGGCGGGCGAGAAGAGAAGCATCTTTATGATCTCTCCGAGCTGGAAGCCCTGTCAGTTAATCACCCTAATCTGCGCGTTGAGCCAGTGGTGGAACAACCTGAAGCGGGTTGGCGTGGTCGCACGGGCACAGTATTAACCGCTGTATTGCAGGATTACGGTACCCTGGCGGAACATGATATCTATATCGCCGGACGTTTTGAGATGGCAAAAATCGCACGCGACCTGTTTTGCAATGAACGCAGCGCGCGTGAAGACCGCCTGTTTGGCGACGCTTTCGCATTTATTTAAGCAGGGTGCGCCGGAGCTTTTCCGGCGCATTCAGGTCGTTAATGCCCGATCACTCACTCCCTGAATTGCTGAGATTGCTGGTTCGGTCTCTGTGAATCTCCCCGTTCGTGACGAATTACCCTCATCGTTATTTTTTAGTAAACACAGGTGTTCTGCCTTGATGCTATATTTGCCATGTTTTTATATAAAAACTATCGTTAAAATTCTATTTTGTGATGTCTGTCTTTGTGTTTAGTAAACAAAAAAGTCAGTCTGTGCAGAGATAATTTTGCGTCAAGCGAATGGGGGAATCATGAGGCTCGGACTGGATATTGGTGGGACTAAAATCGAAGCAGTGGTGATTGATAACACGGGTGAGATTATTTACCGCGAACGACGCAGTACACCAAAGCAGAGCTACGGCGATTTTTTCCGGGTCGTCACGGACGCTATCGTGAAAGCCATGAAGACCGTTAATCGACCATTATCAGTCGGTGTGGGTGTGCCCGGCGCAGTCGACAGTGATGGGTTAATAAAAAACTCCAATATTCTGGTGCTCAATCAACAACCCTTCGCACGCGATCTTGAGCAGGCGCTGGGAATACCTGTGCCCGTAACCAACGACGCCAACTGTTTTACGTTGTCGGAGGCCATGGACGGAAGCGGACGCGGGTATGGAGTAGTGTTTGGAGTGATCCTTGGTACGGGATGCGGTGGTGGATTGTGTGTCGATAACCGTTTGATCTCAGGCCCTAATGCCTGTGCGGGAGAGTGGGGACATAATGCGCTACCGCGTTACAATGAAGAGCGGGACGGCGCGGCGGTAACGTGCTATTGCGGGCAGTTAAACTGTATTGAGAGTTTTATTTCGGGCAGCGGCCTGGAGCGTCAGTACCTGAATCACACCACGCAACATGCCGGTGTTCCTCAAATAATGAAACGGGTCGAGTCTGGTGACGTAGACGCCTGCCTGCTATGGGAGCGCTACTGCGATCAATTAGCCCGAGCGTTAGCTGGCGTGGTCAATACGCTTGATCCAGATGTTATCGTGTTGGGCGGCGGAGTATCCAATATTGGCATACTCTATTCAGGCTTACAGGCGCGGGTGGCACAGTACGTATTTGGAAAACAGTGCCGCACGCCGATTGTCCAGGCTCGTCACGGCGACAGCAGCGGCGTACGTGGTGCCGCCTGGCTGGGTGCACAACAGCCTGCGACCGCAACTACCCGTATGATGACGCACGATCAATGAGAGTGAAATGACGAAACCTGTACGAATCAGAGATATTGCCGAAGCCTGCGGTGTGTCGGTTGGCGCTGTTTCCCGCGCACTAAAAGGGCAACCGGGACTGCGTGAGGATACCCGATTGCGCATTATTTCCGTGGCGGAACAGCAGGGCTACGATTTCTCCCGTCTGCGTAGCGATAAACTCAGGCGCGTCCTGTTTTTGTTGCATCGCCAGCACAACATTAGTCGGGCATTACCGTTTTATTCACCGCTGTTGTTGGGCATAGAAGAAGTATGTCGTGATCACAATATTGCGCTGAGCTTTCTCTCTATTGGCCCTGGTGACGCAGTGGGTGAACAGGTGATGCTGCATCAGCCTGATGCGCTGATCTGTGCCGGATTTTTTGAGCCTGAACTGCTTGGGCTACTGCAACAAATGAAGCTGCCAATGGTACTGGTGGACTTGTGGGTGCCTGGTTTGCCATGCGTCAATCCGGATAATACCCAGGGTGGCTATCTGGCCACTCAACATCTAATCGAACAAGGGCGCAGTCGCATTGCCTTTCTTGCCAGCACACTCTCTCATTACAGTATTCGCCAGCGTGAGAAGGGCTATCGCCAGGCGCTGTATGACGCTCGTCTACTGATGCCGCCAGAGTATGAAGCCATTGCACCACCGCTTCTGGATACTGAACAATCACTGGTCGAGGCGGTCAACGAATTGTTCAGGTTGCCCGAGCCGCCCGATGCCATTTTTGCTTATAACGATGCGGCAGCGCTGGTGGTTCAGCGAGTGTGTGCGCAGCAAAGTATACGTATCCCGGAAGATCTTTCACTGGTAGGGTTTGATGATATTGATGCCGCAGCCTGGTCACATCCACCGCTGACCACCATTGCCGTTGATAAACAGCAACTGGGGCGTGAAGCACTGCGTTTGTTGTTGGAAGAACAGCAGGAACAGAATTTGTTGCTACCCGTGCAGTTAGTGGTCCGTACCAGTTCTGTGAAATAAAAAACCCGCCCCTGACAGGCGGGAAAAACGGCAACTAATTGTTATACAGTGGCGCTGTCGTTGCAGGCCGGATAAGACGATATTGCGTCGCCATCCGGCATGGTTGCCGGGGCATTTCGCTTACCCGACCTGCAATAGATGACACTCTCTGATTAAACTCGCTCAAATACTGTCGCGATCCCCTGACCCAACCCGATACACATCGTCGCCAGACCAAACTGCACGTCTTTGCGCTCCATCAGGTTCAGCAAGGTGGTGCTGATACGTGCACCGGAACATCCCAGTGGATGACCCAGTGCGATCGCGCCGCCGTTGAGGTTGATCTTCTCGTCAATCTGCTCCATCAGTCCCAGATCTTTAATGCATGGAAGGATCTGCGCGGCAAAGGCTTCGTTCATTTCAAACAGACCGATATCGCGGGTGGAGAGCCCTGCTTTTTTCAGCGCCAGCTTTGAGGCCGGGACCGGGCCATAACCCATGATTGAGGGGTCGCAGCCGACAACCGCCATTGAACGAATACGGGCGCGTGGTTTCAGACCCAGTTCACGAGCGCGGCTTTCACTCATCACCAGCATGGCAGCTGCGCCATCAGAGAGAGCTGAAGATGTTCCGGCAGTAACTGTACCGCTGACTGGGTCGAACGCCGGGCGCAGGGTGGACAGCGCTTCGACGGTGGTTTCCGGGCGGATAACTTCATCGTAGTTAAACTGTTTCAACACGCCGTCAGCATCGTGGCCACCGGTCGGGATTATTTCATTTCTGAACGCGCCAGACTGTGTCGCTGCCCAGGCCCGGGCGTGTGAGCGTGCGGCGAAGGCATCCTGCATTTCACGGCTGATACCGTGCATACGGGAGAGCATTTCTGCCGTCAGGCCCATCATTCCCGCCGCTTTAGCAACGTTGCGACTCATACCCGGATGGAAATCGACGCCGTGACTCATGGGGACGTGGCCCATATGCTCCACGCCGCCAACCAGACACGCTTGTGCATCGCCGGTCATGATCATGCGTGCCGCGTCGTGCAGTGCCTGCATGGATGAACCGCACAGGCGATTGACCGTTACTGCCGGGACGGAGTGCGGAACTTCTGCCAGCAGCGCGGCGTTACGGGCGATGTTGAACCCTTGCTCCAGCGTCTGCTGTACGCAGCCCCAGTAAATGTCATCGAGAGCCGCAGGATCAAGCGCGGGATTACGCGCCAGCAGGCTACGCATTAAATGTGCGGAGAGATCTTCTGCCCGCACGTTACGAAACGCCCCCCCTTTCGAACGGCCCATCGGGGTACGGATCGCATCAACAATTACAACCTGTTCCATTGTGACTCCTTAAGCCGTTTTCAGGTCGCCAACCGGGCGGGCAGGCTCAACCTGGGGATAATACGGTTCGTTATGACGTGCTTTATTGCGCAATCCTTCCGGGACGTCATACAGCGGACCGAGGTGCTGATACTGTTGCGCCATATCGAGATATTTCGCGCTGCCGAGTGTATCCAGCCAGCGGAACGCACCGCCATGGAACGGAGGGAAGCCCAGGCCGTAAACCAGCGCCATATCTGCCTCTGCTGGACTGGCAATAATGCCTTCTTCCAGGCAGCGGACCACTTCGTTGACCATCGGGATCATCATGCGGGCGATAATCTCTTCATCGCTAAAATCGCGCTTCGGCTGACTGACATCTGTCAGCAGACTATCAACAGTGGCATCCTCTTCTTTCTTCGGTTTACCTTTGTTGTCTTCTTTATAGCGCCAGAAGCCGAGGCCGTTTTTCTGTCCAAAGCGACTGGCGTCAAATAATGCGTCAATCGCGTCGCGATAATCTTTTTGCATGCGTTGTGGGAAGCCTGCTGACATGACTGCCTGCGCGTGATGGGCGGTATCAATGCCGACGACATCCAGCAGATATGCCGGACCCATCGGCCAGCCAAACTGTTTCTCCATCACTTTATCGACTTTGCGGAAGTCCGCTCCATCACGCAGTAGCTGGCTGAAACCAGCAAAGTACGGGAACAGCACACGGTTAACGAAGAAGCCGGGGCAGTCGTTGACCACAATCGGCGTCTTACCCATACGGCTTGCCCAGGCGACAACTTTGGCGATGGTTTCATCCGAGCTTTTTTCACCGCGAATGATCTCTACCAGAGGCATACGGTGCACCGGGTTAAAGAAGTGCATGCCGCAGAAGTTTTCCGGACGCTTCAGAACGCTGGCCAGTTCACTAATTGGAATAGTGGAGGTGTTTGAGGCCAGCACGGTATCATGGCGAACCTTCTCTTCGGTCTCTGCCAGTACTGCTTTTTTCACTTTCGGATTCTCAACGACCGCTTCCACTACCACATCTACGCGCTCAAAGCCGGTATAGTCGAGGGTGGGATGAATGGTTGAAATCACGCCTGCCATTTTCAGACCATCAATCTTGCCGCGCTCAAGCTGTTTGTTCAGCAGTTTGGCGGCTTCAGTCATACCAAGCGTCAATGATTTATCATTGATGTCTTTCATGATAACCGGCACACCTTTCCAGGCAGACTGGTAAGCGATACCGCCGCCCATAATGCCTGCGCCCAATACTGCGGCCTGCTTCGGTGCCTCAATGTCTTTAGTCAGCTTCTTCGCTTTTGCTTTTACGTACTGATCGTTGAGGAAGATACCGACCAGCGCGCGTGCTTCACTGGTGTGCGCCAGTGGCACAAAGCTTTTATTTTCCAGATTCAGTGCTTCTTCACGACCAAAGCGTGCTGCGGCTTCAATCGTTTTTACCGCGGTGATGGGGGCAGGGTAATGTTTACCTGCAGTCTGCGCGACCATGCCTTTGGCGATGGTAAAACTCATTGCGGCTTCAATTTTGCTGAGTTTCAGTGGTTCCAGTTTCGGCTGGCGTTTGGCCTTCCAGTCGAGGTCGCCGTTGATTGCCTGACGTAATACAGCCATCGCGCCATCAAGCAGTTTTTCCTGCTTAACAATGCCATCGACCAGGCCAACTTTCAGTGCCTGCTCAGCGCTGATATCTTTACCCGACGCAATAATTTCCAGCGCGCTGTCGGCGCCCAGTATACGTGGCATACGCACAGAGCCGCCAAAGCCCGGCATAATGCCCAGCTTCGTTTCCGGCAGACCGATACGCAGG
This sequence comes from Citrobacter sp. Marseille-Q5395, assembly GCF_947057495.1. Lineage (NCBI taxonomy): Bacteria > Pseudomonadati > Pseudomonadota > Gammaproteobacteria > Enterobacterales > Enterobacteriaceae > Citrobacter > Citrobacter sp. Marseille-Q5395. The sequence goes on from NZ_CAMSEL010000023.1 coordinate 79,144, forward strand.
TCCGGCGTTGCCAGACGGTAATCGGTCGCCAGCACGCACTCGCAACCGCCGCCCAGCGCATAACCGTTTACGGCGGCAATGGTTGGCACCGGTAAATCTTCCAGCCGGTTAAAGACGCTGTTGGCAAAATGCAGCCACTGGCTTAGCTGCTCTTCAGGAACAAGAAACAATGAAAGGAATTCGGTGATATCGGCGCCAACAATAAAGGCCGCTTTATTCGAGCGCAGCAGCAGACCTTTTAAATCTGTCTGCTTTTCCAGCACATCAAGCGCATGGCCCAGGCTGGCTACGGTTGCCGTATCGAGTTTGTTGACCGAGCCAGGGGCATCGAACACCAGTTCGGCGATGCCATCTTCCAGCCAGTCGAGGTACAGGGTGTCGCCTTTGTAAAGCATGTCAGTCTCCTGAATCCGCAAGGTGATCTGGTCATACCAGATGAATCGAAGTGTGTGTTTTATGTTAATAAAATGCAAATGAATGATTAAAGAAATGACGATTCGATCACGCTCGGCAGAAATCACGCAGCTACAGAACGATGTGCTAAGATGCGGTGACTTGAGGTCAAAAAAACAGAAGGGTAAATAATGGAATCACTGGCCGCACTCTATAAAAATCATATTGTTACCTTACAGGAACGGACCCGCGATGCGCTGGCTCGTTTTAAGCTGGATGCGTTACTTATTTACTCCGGCGAGCTGTTAAACGTTTTTCTCGACGATCATCCATATCCGTTTAAGGTTAATCCGCAGTTTAAAGCCTGGGTACCTGTCACGCAGGTTCCTAACTGTTGGTTGCTGGTAGATGGCGTTAATAAGCCTAAATTGTGGTTCTACTTGCCGGTCGACTACTGGCACAACGTTGAACCGCTACCGACCTCTTTCTGGACGGAAGAAATTGACATTATTGCGCTGCCAAAAGCCGATGGTATTGGCGGCCAACTGCCAGCTGCACGCGATAATATCGGTTATATCGGCCCGGTTCCTGAGCGTGCGTTGCAACTGGACATCGCTGCCAGCAATATCAACCCGAAAGGGGTGATCGACTATCTTCATTATTATCGTGCGTATAAAACGGATTACGAGCTGGCCTGTATGCGTGAAGCGCAGAAAATGGCGGTGAGTGGGCATCGTGCGGCAGAAGAAGCCTTCCGTTCCGGTATGAGCGAGTTCGACATTAACCTGGCCTATTTGACTGCTACGGGTCATCGTGACACCGACGTGCCTTACAGCAATATCGTGGCCCTCAACGAACATGCCTCCGTACTGCATTACACCAAACTGGATCACCAGGCGCCGTCAGAAATCCGCAGTTTCCTGCTGGATGCTGGCGCGGAATACAACGGTTATGCGGCAGACCTGACGCGAACCTGGTCGGCGAAAAGCGACAACGACTATGCGCAACTGGTGAAAGACGTTAACGACGAAGAACTGGCGCTGATTGCAACCATGAAGGCGGGCGTCAGCTATGTGGATTATCACATTCAGTTCCATCAACGTATTGCAAAGCTGTTGCGTAAACATCAAATCATCACCGGTATGAGTGAAGAGGCGATGGTAGAGAACGATCTCACCGGGCCGTTTATGCCGCACGGCATTGGCCACCCGCTGGGTCTGCAGGTTCATGATGTTGCTGGCTTTATGCAGGATGACAGCGGTACACACCTTGCTGCACCATCAAAGTATCCCTACCTGCGCTGTACGCGAGTGCTGCAGCCGGGCATGGTCCTGACTATCGAGCCGGGTATTTACTTTATCGAATCGCTGCTGGCGCCATGGCGCGAAGGGCAATTCAGCAAGCACTTTAACTGGCAGAAAATTGAAGCGCTGAAGCCGTTCGGTGGTATTCGTATTGAAGATAACGTGGTTATCCACGAGAGCAATGTCGAAAACATGACGCGGGATTTAAAACTGGCGTAATGGACAGTTGGTTAATCCCTGCGGCGCCGGTTAGCGTTGTTGAAGAGATCAAAAAAAGCCGCTTTATTACTCTGCTCGCGCATACGGATGGTGTGGAAGCGGCGAAAGCCTTTGTTGAGTCAGTTAGAGCGGAACACCCGGACGCGCGCCACCATTGTGTGGCGTGGGTGGCGGGTGCGCCGAATGATTCGCAACAGCTGGGATTCTCGGATGATGGTGAACCAGCGGGGACGGCAGGGAAACCGATGCTTGCTCAACTGATGGGGAGCGGTGTCGGTGAAATTACCGCCGTGGTGGTACGCTACTACGGCGGTATTCTTCTCGGTACGGGTGGGCTGGTGAAAGCCTACGGCGGCGGCGTGAATCAGGCTTTACGTCAGTTAACAACGCAGCGCAAGACGCCATTAACCGAATATACTTTGCAGTGTGAGTACGGCCAGTTGGCTGGCATTGAAATATTGTTGGGGCAGTTTGACGGTAAAATAATTTCCAGTGATTACCAGGCATTTGTTCGGCTCAGGGTAGCGCTTCCTTATGCGAAAGTGGATGAATTTTCGGCAAAGCTGGCGGATTTTAGTCGTGGTTCATTGCAATTGTTAGCGATTGAAGAATAATCCCCACCTCATTTTGAAGAATTAAGGAAGCGGCAGAGATGCATTTTCGCGCCATTACCCGAATCGTTGGACTACTGGTCATCTTATTTTCGGGGACAATGATCCTCCCCGGACTGGTAGCTCTCATCTACCGTGATGGTGCGGGTCGTGCATTTACGCAAACTTTCTTTGTCGCGCTGGCAATTGGTTCCATGTTGTGGTGGCCGAACCGTAAGGAAAAGGGTGAACTGAAATCCCGCGAAGGGTTTCTGATCGTCGTCTTGTTCTGGACCGTGCTGGGCAGCGTGGGTGCGCTACCATTTATCTTTTCCGAAAGTCCTAACCTCACGATTACTGATGCGTTTTTCGAATCCTTTTCGGGGTTAACAACGACAGGTGCGACGACGCTGGTGGGGCTGGATTCATTGCCGCACGCCATTCTCTTTTATCGCCAAATGCTGCAATGGTTTGGTGGTATGGGGATCATCGTGCTGGCGGTCGCTATCCTGCCTATTCTTGGCGTCGGTGGTATGCAGCTCTATCGGGCAGAAATGCCTGGGCCGCTCAAAGATAATAAAATGCGTCCGCGTATTGCTGAAACGGCAAAAACGTTATGGCTTATCTATGTACTGCTGACGATTGCATGTGCGCTGGCGCTATGGTTTGCCGGGATGCCGGCGTTTGATGCCATTGGGCACAGTTTTGCCACCATTGCTATTGGCGGCTTCTCTACACACGATGCCAGTGTTGGTTATTTCGACAGCCCCACTATTAACACGATTATTGCTATCTTTTTACTGATCTCCGGTTGTAACTATGGCCTGCACTTCTCTTTATTAAGTGGGCGTAGTTTAAAGGTCTACTGGCGCGACCCGGAATTTCGCATGTTCATCGGTGTGCAGTTGACGCTGGTGGCTGTCTGTACGCTGGTGCTGTGGGTACACAACACCTATGGTTCGGCGCTAACGACGATCAATCAGGCCTTTTTCCAGGTAGTATCAATGGCGACCACCGCAGGGTTTACTACGGACAGTATTGCCCGCTGGCCGCTGTTCCTGCCGGTACTGTTGCTGTGTTCTGCATTTATTGGTGGCTGTGCTGGCTCAACGGGCGGTGGTTTGAAGGTCATTCGTATCCTGCTGCTGTTTAAGCAGGGTAACCGGGAACTCAAAAGGCTGGTCCACCCCAATGCGGTTTACAGTATTAAACTGGGTAATCGTGCGCTGCCGGAACGGATCCTTGAAGCGGTATGGGGATTCTTCTCAGCCTATGCGCTGGTGTTTATTATCAGTATGCTGGCAATTATAGCGACCGGTGTGGATGACTTCTCAGCATTTGCCTCTGTTGTTGCGACCCTGAATAACCTGGGACCAGGGCTGGGCGTTGTTGCCGACAACTTTGCCAGTATGAACCCAGTGGCGAAATGGATCCTGATTGCCAATATGCTATTTGGTCGTCTCGAGGTCTTTACTTTGCTGGTACTCTTTACCCCTACCTTCTGGCGTGAATAACGGAGTAACACGTGAAAACACTGATTCTTTTTTCTTCCCGGGATGGACAAACGCGCGAAATCGCCGAGTATCTGGCTTCTGAACTAAAAGAACTGGGCGTCTGGGCCGATGTTGTGAATCTGCATCGCACCGAAGAGCCTGACTGGAAAAACTATGACAGCGTGGTGATTGGTGCATCAATTCGCTACGGTCATTACCACACTGCTTTTCAGGAGTTCGTGAAGAAGCATGCCACGCGGCTGAATGCGATGCCGAGTGCGTTCTACTCCGTTAACCTGGTTGCTCGTAAGCCGGAAAAGCGTACCCCGCAGACCAATAGCTATGCGCGCAAGTTTCTGATGAGCTCGCCGTGGCGACCAGACCGCAGTGCGGTGATTGCCGGAGCTTTACTTTATCCTCGTTATCGTTGGTATGACCGTGTCATGATCAAACTGATTATGAAGATGTCGGGCGGTGAAACGGATACAAGTAAAGAAGTCGTATATACCGACTGGGAACAGGTCGCGATTTTTGCGCGGGAAATTGCCCAATTAACCAACAAAGCGTTGTTAAAATAAACGCAAAGAATAAAAAATACGCAGTTGGAAGATTATTTTAAATTTCCCCTTGTCAGCCTGAAATAACTCCCTATAATGCGCCTCCACTGACACGGAACAACGGACTACAGGCCGCCGGGTCAGCGGGGTTCCACTGAGAACTTCGCGGAGAAAAGCAAAAATAAATGCTTGACTCTGAATGAGGAAAACGTATTATACTGGACCTCGCGACAGAGCGCCAAAGCGCGTCGCAACTGCTCTTTAACAATTTATCAGACAATCTGTGTGGGCACTCAATGATACGGATTCTTAACGTCGCAAGACGAAAAATGAATACCAAGTCTCTGAGTGAACACGTAATTCATTA
>NZ_CAMSEL010000024.1:0-83620 GCF_947057495.1 Citrobacter sp. Marseille-Q5395
CTGCAGCAACCCTTAGCGCCCTGAGCTTTGCCTCGTGGGCAGATACCCTGACCGTTGGCGCGTCTAACGTGCCGCATGCTGAAATTCTTGAGCAGGCGAAGCCTATTCTGGCGAAGCAGGGGATCGAACTGGAGATTAAACCGTTCCAGGATTACATTTTGCCGAACACCGCGCTTGCTGGCCGTGAGATTGATGCTAACTACTTCCAGCATATTCCGTATCTGAATAGTGTATTGAAGGATCATGCAGGCGATAAAACTTATGATTTCGTCAGCGCCGGAGCGATTCACATTGAGCCAATCGGTATTTACTCCAAAAAGGTGAAATCGCTCAAGGACCTGCCGGAAGGTGGCAAGGTCATCATGCGTGACGCAGTTTCTGAAGAAGGTCGTATTCTGTCGATTTTCGAAAAAGAGGGCGTGATTAAACTTAAGCCCGGGGTGGATAAAGTCACTGCACGCATCAGCGACATTGTTGATAATCCGAAAAAGCTGAAGTTCCTGCCTAACGTGGAAGCGGCACTGTTACCGCAGATGTATAACAATGACGAGGGCGACGCGGTCGTTATTAACGCTAACTACGCTATCGACGCCGGTCTGGATCCGGTTAAAGATCCGATTGCCGTTGAAAGCGGTGAAAATAACCCGTATGCCAACATTATTACCGTGCATCGTGGCGACGAGAAGAAGAAGGATATCGTGGCATTGGTAGATGCGCTGCATTCTAAAGAGATCCAGGACTGGATCCGCACCAAATATAAAGGTGCGGTGATCCCGGTAAATAACTAATCCAGACTGTGCCGGATGGTTTAGCCACCATCCGGCACACGGATCACACCCGTTCGATTTTCGCCGGAAGCCCCTGACGTACCGAGGCGCCAGAAACCCAGTCCAGCCAGGTATTGGCGACCTGACGTGTCGGATCGGCAAAGCCGAGATCGTTAATATTGATTCCTGATTTTATCTGGGTGTCAGACGCCATCAGCTCGCCATCAAGCGTATGCTGCGCCGCGCCCATTTCTCTGTGTCCGTAACCATGCTCAATCGCGATCACTCCAGGCATTACGCCATTGAGCAGACTGATCTGCGCCTGTGCCTGACCGCCAGGGGTCGTAATACGAACTACATCGCCATGGGACACCCCAAAACGCCGACCATCTACCGGATTTAGCGCTACCAGATTCACCGGTTTAAGATGATGCAGGCGAGGGATCACCGCCGACGCGCTGGACATGGTATTGGATTTAAATGAAATCAGCTTCAACGGCCACTCCCGTTCAGGGAATAATTCATCAATGGAACGACCGTCACTGAGGCGCGCAGGATACCAGGCCGGACATCCGCTATAGCGTTCACCGGTAATCGCATGACGGTGCGCGGCAACGTCCGCATTCCAGATTTGCAGTGGTTTCTCCCACGCATTACCGATGCGGTTTTCCACCCGACCACTCTTGTCCGGAGCAAAGCGACCACCGCGCGAATAGACAAACGCGACACGGCTTATTTCATCGGCTTTCAGCGTTTGCGTTATTACAGGGAGGATCCGCGTCACGCCAGTTAGCGAGATATCGTCAGGTGTGGCTTCAGCGACAGGCGCTTTTCCCATAAACGCAATGTTTGCGGCGACCCTGAGGTAGTAATCTTCTGCGCGGTTAAGTGGGTAGTGGTTACCTTGCGGATCGGTGATCGCGTTGTCACCAAAGCCCGGCAGCCCGATGCGTTTGGCTACTGCAATGCAGAAAGACTCCATCGACGCTGGTTGACCGTCCTCGGTTTTACTGGTCGCTGATGCAACTACCGGCCAGCGCGCGGTTGTGGCTTTGCTGGCAACGCCAGCCCACGGTGCGCTGAATCCCCAGCTTTCGAAGTTGTGCGTATCCGGAACGATGTAATCCGCCAGTGCGGTTGTTTCGTTCATGAAGGCGTCAATTGCGATAAACAGCGGCAGACGAGCAGGATCTTTGAGTTTTTCTTCCGCTACGCCGCGCAACCCTGCCACACCGTAGAACGGGTTGGTCATGTTGGAGATCCACGCTTTCAGCGGGTAAGGGTAACCTTCGAGCGCCGAGGCGAGTAATTCGGTCAACTGACCTGCAACAAAAGGATACCATGGGGCTTTGGCCGGGAAGGGCGATTGCCCGGCGGCGACTTTATTACGGTACTCTTCAGAGGATTCATAGGCGGTTTTACTGCGTGCGATGCTCAGCCCTTTTGGCTTCACCTTTCCGGCGAAACTGTCCATATTGTAGCGAGGACCATCGGTCGCACCATTGAATTTGCCTCCACCAACAAACACGCCGCCTTCCAGGCTGAGGTTGCCAATCAGCGCATTCAGCATCATCACCGCCCAGGCATTATAAAATCCGTTGCCTGCCATCATCCCGCCGTGGGTGATCACTGCGGCTTTACGCCCGTGACGGGTGAATGCGTCGGCCAGGACGCTTATTTTCGCTTCCGCCACGCCGCACTGCTGGCTGTATTGCGCCATCGAGAGTTTTTCGGCGGACTCTTTCAGACACTGGAACCCGCTTTTTACCGTTACCGTTTGCCCATCAGTCAGCGTAACCTGGCGTGTCACAAACAGTTGTGCGCGTTGGCAGTCGCTGGCGGCTACACTCTCTCCAGCCTCGTTAACAACCACCGGTTCACTGGTCGCGCCTGCGTGCAAATGCGCAAGGGTTAAATGCTGTCCGGCAAGCGTTGGGATTTCATCTGTGATCACCAGATGCGTGGCATTGGTCCAGCTTTTTTCCCCGGCCTGTTGCATCGCTTGTACACCGGGAATGGAGAGGTAATCAGCGTTGTAGCGCTGGTTGTCGATTATCCAGCGGATCATCCCCATCGCCAGCGCGGAGTCGCTTCCCGGACGCACGGGTTGCCAGTGTCCACGATCATCAGCCAACACCGTGGTTAACGGTAGGGCGGGCGCAACCACTACATACTGAAAATCGTTGCGTAAACGGGCGCTGGCAAGCTGCCGGGCCTGGCGCTTAAACGGGTTGCCGGACTGTGCCGGAGAGGTGCCCATAAACAGCGCGAATTCGACATTGTCCCAGTCAGGTTTGACGTGGGTATTCTTATCCAGATCGCCCATTAACGCGCCAGATCCAGCCCGATATGCCAGCCCACAGTAAGCGCCGTGTGCGCCGAAGTTTTTACTGCCGAAACTGTTAAGGGCAAAGCGACGTAAAAACGTATCGCGCCCCTCATCGCTGGTATTGGTGACCAGTAACTGATTTGATTTCGGACCAAAGCCGGGATGACTGGCATCAATTGGTGTATTGGGATCGTGTATTGCCCGTAGACCGTCAACATGGCCCTCACCAAACAGATCGCCACCTTCCACGACCTCTTTGATCAACTGTTCGAAGCTAATGCGCTGCCATTTACCCTCGCCACGCTTACCAACGCGCTTCATCGGCTCCAGAATGCGAAGTGGACTGTACAGGCCTTCAAGTAAAGTTGCGCCACGAGCGCAGGCGGTTGAACGTGCGTCAAGACCGCTTTCACCCGCCAGTTGTTCCATAGCGGTGGCAAAGGGTACAGAAGAATCAATGTGGTGTTCGTGAGATAACGGATGATACGGGTTGCCCGCAATACGCAGCACTTTCCCTTTTTCGCTGTCGACGCGAACGCGTACACCGCATTGAGTCCAGCAACCGAAGCATTGCGTCATTGAGATCACCTGTTGCGGATTCTGCTGCCAGCGTGACCGGGCGTTGGCTTCGGGGATTAATGCGTTGCCAATGATTCGATCGCGGGTGATTTTTCCTGAAGATCCATCAAGTAAACCGTCAATTGCACGTTTTGCCACGTCCCGGTAACTCAGCCCAAAGGTTACCATCCCTCCAACGGTGAGACCGACTTTAAGCCACTGACGACGGGTTAAATTAGCCATGTTGCATTCTCCTTGCGATCGCATTCAGGACTTCACGAACAATAATGATAAGTGCTATCCACAGGCCAAAGGTGCCGAGTATGGCAAGCCAGCCATCCGTGCCGGCAGGCAGGGAGTATGGGTTAAACTGCGCGTTAAACTTGGGTATGGTTTGGACCTGAATCAGGAGTGTCCAGCGCATCAGCCAGCACAGCGCCATTGCACTTAAAGCCAGCAAAACGCGCAGCGGAAGTGACAAAGGATGACGCAACACCAGTCCACAAAAGCACAGAGAAACAACCCACAGCACCACCCAGCCGATGGCGTAATGGCGTGCTGAAGACGCAATATCCAGCCAGTAGCGGATAGCCGAACCTGAAAGCGTATTGCCGCTTACCCAGATAACCATCACCATCGCCAGCGCGATTAACGCCGCGCTTTGTCCCCATGCCAGCTTGCGCTGCAATGTGCCTTCACTTTTCGATGCGGCGATCAGCAGAGCTAAGAAGGTCTGTAGCGCACTCAGGAACATCGCGACCGGGAAGGCATAACTGAACCAGATGGGGCGCGCCTGAACCACCGATACTTCACGACCGGTGTACACCAACAACCCGATTGCAGAAAGCGCGCTGCCGATGGTTAACCATTTGGTGACACTGTAACTTTTGAGCGTAAACTGTTTGATGTGTTGTGCCAGAAACCATAGCCCAAGAAACCCGGTGAACAGTGGTAAAAATAGCGCCCCCCAGGGCATCCATGACCACGGCGTTGGGTAAGCGTAGAAATGCCAGACGCGGGCGGTTTGGTGTAAATCCGCTGTAAGCGCCAGTGGGGCGGTGATCGCACAGGTCAATGCGATAAGCAGAGTGAGGTTTTCTAACTCCGGCTGCTCTTTTTTTCGCCAGTAGAGAACGCAGGCGAAGAGCGCGGCGCAGGCGGCAATACCGATAAAAAAGAAGTATTGTACAGCCCACGGTAGCCAGCTTACGTCCTGTGGATGCGCCAGAACCTCTTCAATAACCAATGAGTGGGTCATTTAAACCTCCTGCCAGAGAGCGGGTTGAGCACGTCCCATCAACGGGGTAACAAAGGCTTCATCCAGTCCGAGATAGAACACGTGGGGCGAAGTGCCGCTTTCGGGTTTCAGGACTTTGATGGCGTCATGATGATCGTGCAGCATCTGCGAAATCCGACTGTGTGGATCTTTTAGATCGCCAATTATTCGCGCACCACCAACGCAGGACTCCACGCAGGCAGGGAGCAATCCGGCTTCCAGTCGGTGAACGCAAAAGGTGCACTTATCGGCGGTTTGGGTTTCATGGTTTATAAAGCGTGCATCGTAAGGACACGCCTGTACGCAGTAGGCGCAGCCTACACAGCGCGTGTTGTCGACCACCACAATGCCATCTTCACGTTGGAAGGTGGCCTGCACCGGACAAACGGGAACGCAGGGTGGATTATCACAATGGTTACACAGGCGCGGCAGCAGGACGTTGGTTAAGCTTTGCTGGCCTTCAAGTTGCACCTGATATTGGTTAACGTGGGTACGAAACTCCCCCTGAGGTGTCTGGTTTTCAATAGCACAACTGACGGTGCAGGCCTGACAGCCGATACACCGCCGCAGGTCAATCAGCATGCCGTAGCGGTGCTGAAGAGAGCCTTCATGCCGTTCAGGTGAGAAAGGGAATTGTGCCTGAGCCAGGGGAACCAGTGATGCGCCAGCGGTCAGGACACCCAGTTGCTGGAGAAACTGCCGTTTACTGCTGTCCATATTTTCTCCCGTCACGATGCAACAACGAAACATTGGTCACGCCGTTGGTTTGCGTATGATGAATAAAGAATGTTGATGATTTACAGTGTAAAAATCGCGGCGGGGGAAGCACTATTGTGGTTAACCACATACCCGGCTTGTTGTTGATCTAAAACAACATAATTGACAGGGATAATTGCGTGGGATGTAAAGTCGTACGACGCCTGGCGTTGTTGGTATCCGTATGGATATTTAGCAGTGTAACCTGGGCAGATACATGGAACATTGGCATTTTGGCGATGCGTGGTGAAGTATCTACACGAAACCACTGGCAACCGCTTGAAACCCTGTTGAATCAGCAAATCCCCGGTGAGCGCTTTCATATTCAACCTCTGGATTTGCATCAAATGCAGGATGCAGTCAATCGGGGAGACGTACAATTTGTGGTGACCAATCCGGCGCAATTCGTGCAGCTAAACAGCCGCTCTGCGCTACGCTGGCTGGCCTCTTTACGTTCCACACGCGGCGGGAAAGCGACGAGTAATGTGATAGGCAGTGCGATCCTCGTCAGACGTGACAGCGGGATAACTTCCCCACACGATCTGATAGGTAAAACAGTCGGCGCGATTGATGCTCAGGCGTTTGGTGGTTATTTACTGGGGTATAAGGCGCTCAGCGATGTCGGCCTGCGGCCTGAGCGCGATCTGCGTCTGAGATTCACTGGATTTCCCGCAGATGCCTTATTGTATTTATTACGCGAAAAAGCCGTTCAGGCGGCGATCGTACCCGTCTGTTTACTGGAAAAAATGGACGAAGAAGGGTTGATCCATAAAGCGGATTTTATCGCAGTGCTCAATTATCCCACCTCCATTCCCTGCTTATCCAGCACGCCGCTCTATCCTGACTGGTCATTTGCGGCACTGCCGGTGGTGAGTGATGAACTTGCCGATCGCGTCACACGGGTACTGTTTAACGCGCCGCAAAGTGCTACTTTTCGCTGGGGCGCGCCTGCGTCTACCCGTGAAGTTGAGGCATTGCTACGCGACGTTCGGCAGCATCCGCAGCAGCGGCATCTGTGGTTAGATGTTAAAAGTTGGTTTATTCAACACCGGCTGGCAATGGGGGCTGTGGTTGTCATGCTGTTGTTGCTCACGCTCAATTATATCTGGGTCATGCTGCTGGTCCGCAGGCGCGGACGAGAACTGGAACGCAACAATGTGCTGTTGCGCAAGCAGGAACAGGCACTGGAAACGGCCCGGCAAATGAGCGTCCTTGGAGAGATGACGTCCGGATTTGCCCATGAAATCAATCAACCTCTCTCGGCCATCCGTCATTATGCGCAAGGCTGCCTGATTCGCCTGCGCGGACAAGATCAACAGCATCCACTGTTGCCCGCACTTGAACAGATTGATGTCCAGGCGCAACGGGGAGCAGACACATTGCATAATCTTCGTTTGTGGGTCAGCCAGGCGCAGGGAAACCCGGTGATGGCTGATGACTGGAAGTCGATTAACGTACGTGACGCCATTCACCATGTATGGCAATTATTACGCATGGCGCAGCAGTTCCCGGCAGTGACGCTACAAACGAAGGCCAGTCATGCGTTAATGGTGACACTACCGTCCGTTTTGCTCGAGCAGGTGTTGGCGAATCTGGTGCTGAATGCGGCCCAGGCAGGGGCCAAAACGGTGTGGTTTACGGCCCAGGATGAGGATATGGGGATCAGCATCATGGTGCAGGATAACGGCGGAGGTATTGATGAAGCTCAGCTCTATCAGGCTTTTCAGCCCTTCATGACCACCCGCAAGGAAGGTATGGGGCTGGGACTGGCAATTTGCCAGCGACTGGTTCGTTACGCAGGCGGTGAGATTACGATTAAAAACCAGACAGCCCCTGACGGGCAGGCGGGTGTCAGGGTGACATTATATTTTAAGCAGACACAGGAAGGAGGGCGCTGTGGCGACAATTCATTTGCTGGATGACGACGTTGCCGTCACCCAGGCCTGCGCATTTTTACTGGAAAGTTTGGGATATGACGTTCGATGCTGGGAGCAAGGCGAAACGTTCCTGGCTCAGGCCTGTCTGCATCAACCTGGCGTATTGTTGCTGGATATGCGTATGCCGGTACTGGACGGGCAAGGTGTACATGAGGAGATGCTGCGACGCGGAAGTACGCTGGCAGTTGTGTTTCTCACCGGGCATGGAGACGTACCAATGGCGGTTGAGCAAATGAAGCGCGGAGCGGTCGATTTTTTGCAAAAGCCGGTTTCAGCCGAACCGCTGCAGGTCGCGCTGGAGCGCGCACTGGAGGTATCCGCAGCGGCTTGCTCGCGACAAGAGATCGTCAACTGCTATCAACAACTCACTCCCAAGGAACGTGAACTGGCGACGCTGGTGGCGACAGGGTTGATGAACCGGGAAATCGCTGACGCCATGAACATCGCCGTGCGTACGGTTGAGGTCCACCGGGCAAGGGTGATGGAAAAAATGCAGGCCGGGAGCCTTGCAGAGTTGGTTAACCGACTGCAACGGGTGCTGTAGATTTATGACATTTCATTGATTTTCATTGATTTTTGTCTAACGGGGCAGAGTGATATATGCTGTTGGTTTGAGTCAATGACGAGCAGGCAAATATGGGAAATCAGACTAAAGACGACGAGCTGTACCGTGAGATGTGCAGAGTAGTCGGGAAAGTAGTGCTGGAAATGCGCGATCTGGGGCAAGAGCCTAAGCATATCGTCATTGCTGGGGTGCTGAGAACGACTCTCGCCAATCAGCGTGTAAAGCGCAGTGAGTTAGAGAGACAGGCCATTGAGACCGTGATTAAAGCACTGGCGGGTTAAAGCAGAAAAGAGGGCGGCGGAAATAATCTGCCGCCCTCTTATTTTAATCACAATAATCTTCCAGTTAATATAATTTAGCTTTGTCACTAATATTGTCAATGTCGTTATATATTTAATTACATATCGAATTGTATATTGCACTGTATTTTGAAGCATAGTCACAAATATTTGTTGCGCATATAAAATACTATTTCAAATTTCCTTAATGATAATAAATATCACTCCACATTAATTATTTTTCTTCCGTTTTTTAATTGATAACGATCAAAGTTATAGGGGGAGAATAACCACATTATTCATATGCCTAACCCTAAAGGATTAGATTCATTCAGTTTAACCGCCGTCATTTATGCGATCAGGTTAGGGCAAATAATCACGTGTTGTTGGCAACATGAGTGGCCCGAAATGGCCTGACCTGCGCTCATTAATATTAGCCTGGAAGTGTTGCTGCTACAGCGTTTGCGAAGAGGATGCGAAATAAATGAACCAGGTTGATCGTCCATTTTTAGATTGTGGTTTAACGCGGCTTGAATTTCTGCGCATATCCGGGAAGGGGCTGGCGGGATTAACCATTGCACCCGCGCTGCTATCGCTTTTTGGCTGTAAACAGGAAGATGTGGATAGCGGCACTGTGGGGCTCATCAACACCCCAAAAGGGGTGCTGGTGACTCAGCGAGCTCGTTGCACCGGATGCCACCGCTGCGAAATTTCTTGTACAAATTATAACGATGGCGCTGTGGGTACCTTCTTTTCCCGCATTAAAATTCATCGAAACTTCTTTTTTGGCGACGATGGCGTAGGCTCCGGTGGTGGCTTGTATGGCGATTTAAACTATACCGCCGACACCTGTCGTCAGTGTAAAGACCCGCAATGTATGAAAGTCTGCCCGATTGGCGCAATTACCTGGAAACAGGAAGATGGCTGTATTGCGGTAGATCATAAACGCTGTATTGGTTGTAGCGCCTGTACCACGGCTTGCCCTTGGATGATGGCAACCGTAAATACCGAAACGAAGAAATCCTCAAAATGCGTTTTGTGTGGGGAATGCGCCAATGCTTGTCCGACTGGAGCATTAAAAATTATCGAGTGGAAAGATATTACTGTTTGATTGATAGCAGGGATGTCTGATACGCGTCACTAATTGCCAAAAATATCGCAGTTTTGAATGAAAAAGCTGCCTGCAAAGTGACGGGTATATCTATCGAACCTTCTTGCAAAGGAATATATGATGGCTAATGGTTGGACGGGTAATATTTTACGGGTCAATCTCACTACGGGTAATATCACCGTTGAAGATTCCAGTAAATTTAAAAAATTTGTCGGTGGGATGGGCTTTGGTTATAAAATCATGTACGACGAGGTCCCGCCAGGTACCAAACCTTTTGATGAAGGTAATAAACTGGTTTTTGCCACCGGACCACTAACTGGTTCTGGTGCGCCTTGTAGTTCCCGCGTCAATATCACCTCCTTATCGACCTTCACAAAAGGTAATTTAGTGGTTGATGCCCATATGGGCGGATTCTTCGCTGCGCAAATGAAATTTGCCGGCTATGACGCCATTATTATTGAAGGAAAGTCGCCATCACCTGTCTGGATCAATATTAAAGATGACAAGGTGAGCATCGAAAAAGCCGATTTTCTGTGGGGCAAGGGCACGCGTGCAACGACCGAAGAAATCTGTCGCGTAACCAGCCCGGAAACCTGCGTCACCGCTATCGGCCAGGCGGGTGAGAACCTGGTTCCGCTCTCCTGCATGATCAACAGCCGTAACCATAGTGGTGGTGCCGGAACTGGTGCAGTGATGGGGTCGAAGAACCTGAAGGCTATTGCGGTCGAAGGGACAAAAGGAGTCAACATTGCCGATCGCAAAGAGATGAAGCGGCTGAATGACTATATGATGACCGAGCTTATCGGTGCTAACAATAACCACGTTGTGCCGAGTACCCCGCAGGCATGGGCAGAATACTCCTCACCAAACTCACGCTGGACGGCGCGTAAAGGACTGTTCTGGGGCGCAGCGGAAGGTGGACCTATCGAAACGGGTGAAATTCCCCCTGGCAACCAGAATACCGTTGGCTTCCGTACCTATAAATCCGTATTCGATCTCGGCCCTGCGGCTGAAAAATACACGGTCAAAATGAGCGGGTGCCATTCATGCCCAATTCGCTGTATGTCTCAGCTCAATGTCCCGCGAGTTAAAGACTTTGGCGTACCGAGTACCGGCGGTAACACCTGTGTGGCGAACTTTGTGCACACCACCATTTTCCCGAACGGCCCTAAAGACTTTGACGATAAAGACGATGGACGTGTGGTGGGGAATCTGATTGGCCTGAACCTGTTTGACGATTACGGCATTTGGTGTAACTACGGACAACTGCATCGCGACTTTACGTACTGCTACTCCAAAGGCGTCTTTAAGCGCGTACTCCCGGCTGAAGAGTATGCGGAGATCCGCTGGGATCAGCTGGAAGCGGGCGATCCTAACTTTATTAAAGATTTCTATTACCGCCTGGCGCATCGCGTCGGTGAACTCAGCCACCTCGCAGATGGCTCTTACGCCATTGCTGAACGCTGGAATTTGGGTGAAGAGTACTGGGGATATGCCAAAAACAAACTGTGGTCGCCGTTTGGCTTTCCTGTTCACCATGCCAACGAAGCCTCGGCACAGGTGGGGGCGATTACCAACTGTATGTTTAACCGCGACTGTATGGCGCACACCCATATCAACTTCATTGGTTCTGGTTTACCACTGAAATTACAACGGGAAGTGGCGGGCGAACTGTTCGGTTCGCAAGATGCCTACGACGAAACCAAAAACTACACCCCCATCAATGCGGCCAAAATCAAATATGCCAAATGGACGCTGCTTAAGGTCTGCTTGCATAACGCCGTGACGCTGTGCAACTGGGTCTGGCCAATGACGGTTTCACCTCTGAAAAGTCGAAACTATCGTGGGGATCTGGATCTGGAGGCGAAGTTCTTCCAGGCCGTAACTGGTGATGAAACGACGCAGGCGAGTCTGGATTTAGCTGCGGAGCGTATCTTTACCCTGCATCGTGCTTATACGGTAAAACTGATGCAAACCAAAGATATGCGCAATGAACACGATCTCATCTGCTCCTGGGTATTCGATAAAGATCCTAAGATTCCGGTCTTCACAGAAGGGACGGACAAGATGGACAGAGAGGATATGCGCCAGTCACTTACGATGTTCTATCAGGAAATGGGCTGGGATCCGGAACTGGGATGCCCAACTCGCGAAACCCTGAATCGACTCGGTCTTGAAGATGTGGCAGCCGATCTGGCTGCGCAGGATCTGCTGCCGGCGTAAGGAACGTGAGATGACTAACGTGAGCAACGTTCTGGTGCCTGTTGAGGAAGCGTCTGGTGCGCTTCCTGACGAGGTCGACAGCCAAAAGAGACAGTGGCTGCATGCGTTACATCAGCCTGTAGAACACAGGAATGCGCCGCAGATCCTGGAGCCCGCTACCCCGGAGTCAATTGTGGCGGATTTTATTCGCCAGCACTCCGCTGCGGGTCAACTGGTGGCTCGCAATCTCTTTTTGCTGCCGCCTTACTCGGTTCCAGAAACCGACCTGGCGGCGCTTCTGGACACGATGCGTCAGCATGAGTCCGGGGCGGATATTGCCAGTGTGCAGGGGGCTGAAGATACGTATTTCTACTCGACGCAAACCATGGCAGAAAACTACGCCAGCATGTGTGTGCAGGTGGTTGAAAACGATATCTGCCGCGCGATTGCTGAAGCGGTACGTTTTGACTGTAGAACGTATCCTCGCCCTTATAAGGTCGCCATGCTGGAACAGCCACCTTATCACTTCGAGCCTCAGCAGGTCGCCGCAGCGCTCACGGCAATGGAAACGCATCCTGATTACGCAGACATACGCACTGTGGAATCGTCGAATGCGGAACCTTACCTGTTCAGCGAGCGCTTTATGAGTTACGGCAAAGCGTACGGCTTGTGCGAATGGCTTGAAGTTGAGCAGTATCAGAACCCCTGAATTCTTCAGGTTGATGTCATGGAATGTGTGGACGATCAATGTCACAGTATTAGAGGATAACCCGATGTCCTTCACCCGACGAAAATTTGTCATTGGCATGGGGACGGTGATTTTTTTCACCGGCCCAGGTCAAAACCTGTTAGCGAGTACCAAGGCAACCAAAGATGTTCGTTACGTTATGATCCATGATGAATCATTGTGCAACGGATGTAATATTTGCGCTCGTGCGTGCAGGAAAACGAATCATGTTCCCGCTCAGGGGAGCCGTTTATCGATAGCCCATATTCCGGTATCGGATAACGACAACGAAACGCTGTATCACTACTTCCGCCAGTCCTGTCAGCACTGTGACGATGCGCCGTGCATTGAGGTATGTCCGACCGGGGCTTCCTGGCGTGATGAGAATGGGATTGTGCGTGTAGACGCTTCTCGCTGCATTGGATGTAGCTACTGTATTGGTGCGTGTCCGTACCAGGTGCGTTATCTCAACCCGCAGACCAAAGTGGTGGATAAATGCGACTTCTGCGCCGAATCTCGTCTGGCGAAAGGTTTCCCTCCGATCTGTGTTAACTCTTGTCCGGAGCATGCGCTGATCTTTGGTCGCGAAGACAGTCCGGAAATTCAGACATGGTTACGGGAAAACAAGTATTACGAATATCAACTTTCAGGCGCCGGGAAACCCCATCTGTATCGTCGGTTCGGTCAACATTTGATTAAGAAGGAAAATGTATGAACGCGTCGCAGAATGCTGAGCAGTTTCACGCACAACTAGCGCAGTATGTCCCCATGTTTTCGCCGGACTACTGGCCTGTCTGGTTGGTGATCGCGGGATTAATGCTGGTGGGGATGTGGCTGGTACTTGCGCTACACGCCATGCTGCGCTTCCGTTCAGCCAATAAAGCATCAGCCGGGCATGGCGAAAAGGTGTATTTATACTCGAAGGCCGTCAGGTTGTGGCACTGGTCGAATGCGCTGTTATTTCTGCTGCTGCTTGTCAGCGGTCTGGTGAACCATTTCTCTGCGGTCAGCGCATCGGTGATGAAAAGCTTACTGACCGTACATGAAGTTTGCGGCTTTTTGCTGCTCGCGTGCTGGATTGGTTTTGTGCTGATCAACCTGATAGGGGGGAACGGACATCATTATATTATCAAACGTCAGGGCTGGGTCGGAAGGGCGCTAAGACAGACGCGGTTTTATCTGTTTGGCATTATGCAAGGTGAGTCACACCCGTTTCCTGCATCTACGCGTTCAAAATTCAATCCATTACAACAGGCTGCTTATGTCGGCGTGATGTATGGCTTGTTGCCGCTGTTGCTGATATCGGGTCTGTTATCGCTCTACCCACAGGTGGTGGGCGATGTATTCCCTGGCGTGCGTTACTGGTTGCTACAGGCACACTTTGCCCTGGCGATTGTCAGTCTGTTTTTTATTTTTGGACATCTTTATCTCTGTACCACGGGGCGCACACCGGGCGAAACCTTCAAATGTATGGTCGATGGCTATCACCGGCATTAAGAGATGATGATTACTCGCAGTGACTTACGGGCCTGGCGCGTTGGGTCCGTAATGTATCGTTGGTTTTTACGCGCTTTTCCTGAGGGGGGGAGCTATGCAGATGTGCATCGCGCTCTCCTGCGGGAGGGGTATATTGATTGGGCAAACAGCCTTGTAGAGTACGCCTGGTCAAAATGGCTCGGTGAGGAGAGTTTTGTTCAGCAGGATATTTGCGCCATGGAGAGTATTGCTGGTGCGCAAACAGCAGGTGAAAACGGCAGGCAACTGGCGAGTGCCGTGGATAGCACCAACTTTAGCTGTGCGGGCGATAACGTCAAAATCGCCAGTGCCGGATATGCCGCGCAGATTGCCAGTGCCGGACACAGCGCACGTATTGGCAGCGTCGGATATAACGCGCACATCGGTAGCTCCGGGGATCGTGCCAGGGTAGCAATCGCGGGAAATTCCTCACGTATCAGCAGTGTCGGTGATGGCACGCGCATCGCAAGTACCGGCATGCGTGTACGTATCAGTTCTCTGGGTGACAGAAGTCGTATTGCCAGTAGCGGCGATTTGACGCAGATCGCCAGTTTTGGCGCAGAGTCGAAAATCGTAAATTGCGCTGACAACATCCATATTAATGCCTGCGGCGAAAATGCTGTTATTGCCAGCACCGGTGTTGTCGATTCGATCATTCTCGGCCCTGGCGGATGCGCGGCGTTAGCCTATCATGACGGCGAAAGAATGCGCTTTGCGGTTGCCATTGAGGGGGAAAACAATATCCGGGCGGGCGTGAAATACAGGCTCAACGAAGATCACCAGTTTGTAGCTTGTTGAGCCGTAGGATTATCTCAAGGCAAACCGACGCCGGGTAATTTTCTCCAGCCCAAAACACAACAGATAATAGACCAGCCCGGTGAAGATAAAAATCGCTGCCGGGTAAATTTGCACCCGACTGTTAACCTGACCGGCTACCGTTGTCAGTTCAGGAACGTTAACGATAAACGCCAGCGACGTATCCTTCAGCAAGCCAATAAATATCCCTGTTAGTGAAGGCAGAATGTTCCGCAGAACCTGCGGCAACATGATGAGCCATAATGCCTGAAACGGGCGAAAGCCCTGAACCACCGCTGCATCATATTGCCCTGCAGGGAGTGCATTTATCCCGGCATAAACTGAGTGCATCACTGAGGCTGCGGTAAACCAGGCCAGAGCCAGCGTGACGGTAACAGCACCAGGAAGATCGCTTCCGCTCAGCATTGGCAGCAGATACCACATCCAGAAGATCACAAAGATCAACGGAATACCGCGAATGAACTCCGCCCAGATAAACAGTCCTTTGCGAACCACTCCCGGAAAACGCCAGGCACAGCAGGCCAGTATTATTCCCGCAGGAAGGGCCAGAATTGCCGCGCCAATTGCCATCAATAGTGTAAGCAGAACGCCACCCGGTTGACCGTCCGCTATGCGTCCCCACAGGAGATAGTCCAGATTGTCGGTAATGACCGAAATATTAGCGATCATGCTGTGGACTCCTGAGACTGAATACGCGCGTTTTTCTGGCAAATGCCCTGGCTGACACAGGGGCCGGGCCAAGACGCGTTAACAACATACCCAACGCAATGCCGGTCAGCAGATAGAGCGCGGTACCGACGGCAAATGCTTCCAGCGCGTGCGCGTTATAGCTTTCAACTTGTCGCACCTGGTAGGTCAGCTCGGCAAAACCGATACCACTGGCTAGCGAAGAGAGCTTCATCAGGTTGAGATATTGCCCAACGATCGGTTGCCAGGCGTTCACCAGCCCCTGAGGAAGCAATATGTGACGCAAAGTGGCCCATGATGAAAAGCCCTGCGCAATGGCGGCCTCTCGCTGCCCGTCAGACACGGCCTGTAAACCTGATGCGATTTCCTCAACCAGAAAGGCAGAAGTAAAGACCCCCAGGCCCCAGGCAGAGCAGATAAATTCGGGTGTTAGCCACCAGACGTCTCCTGGCAGAATGGACCAGCCATGCTCTGCATTGACGAACGTAATAACCCCCCTGGGTAGCAGATTCCATGCGGCGAAATACCAGAACATCAGTTGCACAAGTAACGGTGTATTGCGAAAAACTGAGACCCATACGTTAACCACACCGATGCCAAAGCGGTTGCCCGTAAGACGCAGGCTGATCAACAAAATAGCCAGCAGTGTGGCGAGTACAATACCTGCCACCGTGACCCATAGCGTGGTCAGAAAACCTGAAATTATCCATTGCAGAGGTTGCCCGCTCAGCACTCCCTGCCAGTCCATTGTATGCATTATAACGGTGACTCCTGGTGTAACGGGTCGAGCACTTTTTTCAGGAAACGCTGGGTTCTGGGGTGTTGTGGACGGGTGAAAAAATCTTCTGGCGGTGCCACTTCCAGAATATCGCCGCCATCAATAAAGACCACCCGGTCAGCAATCTCTCTGGCGAAATGCATTTCATGGGTAACGACGATCATGGTGATACCGCTGTGTGCTAGATTTTTCATCACCTGTAATACTTCTCCGATCATCTCAGGATCCAGCGCAGAGGTGGGTTCATCAAAAAGGATAATTTGTGGTGAGGAGGCCAGAGCGCGGGCGATAGCAACACGTTGCTGCTGCCCGCCGGAAAGCTGGGCGGCATACGCATCAGCTTTCTCTCTCAGCCCGACCTGATCCAGCAGTTCAAGCGCGCGATGTTCTGCGTCCGCTTTGTTCCATCCGTGAACATATTCCAGTGCCAGCGTGATGTTTTGCTGTGCCGTCAGATGGGTATACAGATTGAATTGCTGGAACACGAAACCAATACGACTGCGTAACTGACGTAATGCCGCACCGCGAAGCTGACCAATCGGTTTGCTATCAATGTAGATATCGCCGCCGCTCAGTGACTCAAGCTGATTAATCAGGCGAATCAGCGTGGATTTGCCTGATCCTGAGGGGCCAAGGATGGTGACCACTTCACCGGGCTCAACGGACAGACTGACACCGTTCAAAACGGTGTGCGCGTCATATTGTTTAACGACATTGCGCAGTTCAACGCGAGCCTGGCGCAAATGTGTAAAATCCGCAGCGGGAGCTGCGGAACGAGGAAACAGACCTGAGAGCATATTACTTCGCTTCTATTTTAAAGGCGCGCGGCTGTGGGTTTTTGGTTTCAGGGCCAAACCAGACGTCATAGATTTTGGCTGCCTGACCCTCAGATTCGAGCTTCAGTAGCTCATCATTTACCGCTTTTAACAGCGCTGATTCGCCTTTTTTCACCCCAACGCCGATCTCTTCTTTGCTCAGCAGGTCGGGCAGGATTTTGAAATCCGCTTTATCCGGCGCGCCGCTCAATAAACCCGCCAGAATAGTGCTGTCCTGCGTGATTGCCTGGACATTACCGTTACGCAGTGCAGTTAATGCCAGCGGAATATCGTCATAGGCCAGCACCCGCGACTGCGGGAATCGCTGATGCAACGCCTGCTCACCCGTGGTGCCTTTCACCGCACCAATTCTGGCACGGCTGTAATCATCAAGTTTGTCCGGAGACTTTGCCGGAACGAGAAATTGCTGGCCGGTGACAAAGTAGGGGACGGAGAAATCGATAACCTGTGCCCGTTCAGGGGTAATCGTGATATCCGCCACGATTAAATCCGCCTTCCCGGATTGCAATAGCGGGATACGGTTTGCCGGATTGGTCGCTACCAGTTCAAGTTTAACGCCGAGGGATTTGGCCAGCGCTTCGGCAAAATCAACGTCGTATCCGACAATTTTGTGACTTTTCGCATCGACTGAGCCAAACGGCGGGTTAGCGTCGAATGTCGCGACTTTTACCACACCTGCGGCTTTAATATCTGCCAACTGGTCGGCCTGAGCCTGCGTGGCGGTAACACCCGATGCCAGCAGTACGCTGAGAGCCAGCAGAGTTTTTTTAGCGCTGTGAATTTTCGTTGCCATCATTTTATGAAATCCCTGTAGTTATTGGTTTGTGCTTTTTACGCTCCCATAACTTAGGGTTGTCACCAAATATGAAAAAATTCTTATCTATATACAAAAAGATATTAGTGACGGGGGTGTTAATAACGGGTAAATGCAATGAGCGAGTGAAATGCAAAATTGTGCAAAACCTTGGCAATAATTCGCATTTCATTTTTAGGCGAGAGTGCGCTGGAATAAAACGCATCCGACATACAGAGGAGGCGGAGAAGATGAAAGGGCTGAAACAGCTTTGGCTGAACGTAATAAAACGGCGTCCACTGACCCCACAATATGGTGCAGAGTCTAATCTTCAGCGTGTTGTGGAGTCTGTTCTTCCTGTCGCCAGCCTGTATGGGGTGGATATCGCCAATATTGATCCGGAGTGGTTCCGTGATAAAACAACACGCTGAACTTCGCCTGACGCGCGAGATGTACTGGAATGAGGTGTGCAACGTCGCTGCCGGATGGCAATTCAGATCGTAACAGCACACTGCAGTATTCACGCAACGGGTTGAAACATTGTGCCATTTGATTTGGCGCGGGCAGGATGAACCGAATATAAAAAAACCGGCATTACGCCGGTTCAGAGATTAGATCTTGCAGGCGTCGCCGCAGTCATTATCAGCAATAATTTCCTGCGCTTTTTTGTCAGCATCTTCCAGACGTTCAGCATTACGCTCTTGCGCTTCTTCCAGTCCATCAAAGACCAGATTATCGAGATCAATTTCCATCATTCACCTGTTCAGGTTCGGCGTTAAACATCGCCCTATTATATTGCAAATATGTTGCTTAACAGCAGCGATTCTTGCGTTTTTTCAGTTCAGATGCCGTTTAACGGTGCGCTGTGTCTTCTCTCATTAGTGGAAATCATACGATTTTATTTAACAAATATGTGACAAAATCACTATACATATAACTTAATATCTTTTATACATTAATCGTTCACCCCTGCGACTATTCCACAAAAGAGAAAGATATATGGAACAGACACCTGATAAGAAAAACGATAGTTTTCATAAAGATGGCAAAGAACAGTTCAACCGGTCGATCGGACTTATCTCTAACTTTGCGTTGGGTTTTACCTACCTGTCGCCACTTACTGCTGTTTATTCTCTGTTTGCTCTGGCAGTGACTCTGGCTGGGCCACCCGCGGTATGGTGGATTTTGATCGTCGCGTGCGGGCAGCTTCTGGTGGCATTGGTATTTGGTGAAGTGGCATCCCAGTATCCTATTACCGGTGGACTGTATCCCTGGGCCAGAAGGTTATGGGGGAAAAAGTATGCATGGATCGCGGCGTGGATTTACCTTTGGGCGTTGGTTGTCACCATAACGTCAATCGCTGAATACACTTCGACTTTTGTAGAGTCTCTGTTCCACTATGGTCAAACGCCCGCCACTATGCTGCTGACATCTGTCGTGCTGCTGTTTTTGATGATGGCGGTGAATATGTCCGGGACGAAGAATCTTGCCCGCGTCGCCAAAATTGGTTTCTGGTGTGAAATTGTCAGCGTTATTGCGCTGGGAATATATCTGCTGATCTTTCATCGCTCACAACCGTTCTCGGTCATCTTTGATTCGATGGGCGTACTTGCTCAGGACGGAAGTTATTCCACCGCATTTATGTCAGCCGCGCTGATGGGCTTGTTTATGTTCTTTGGCTTCGAGGCATGCGGTAACGTCGCGGAGGAGGTGAAGAACCCAAGCAAAAAAATCCCGGTAGCTATGATTTTGAGCATCGTGTTTGGCGCGATCTCCGCCATCATCTCTGTGATGGGCTATCTGCTTGCTTCACCAAACCTGGTCAGCATTGTTAACGGTAAAACGGCCGATCCGATCCCGGCTATCCTTAATGAGGCTCTGGGGGAAACGGGCGCAACAATCTTTATTGTCGTGGCGATTATAGCCATGTTGTCGTGCATTCTGTCCCTTCAGGCTGCGCTGAGCCGCCTCATCTTTTCCTTCTCCCGTGACAAAATGCTACCGGGAAGCGAGTGGATGGCAAAAATTTCCAAAAATGGCGTACCGGATAATGCCATGGTTGTTAGCTGCTTACTGCCGGTGATCATTTGTATCTGGGTTTATTTTCAGCCGGATAATCTGTCGCGCATTACCGCGTTTGCCGTCATCGGTATTTACATTTCGTTCCAGATGGTGGTGCTGGCCGCGTTGCGTCAGCGTCTGAAGGGCTGGAAACCAGCGGGTGAGTGGACCATAGGTGGTTGGGGGACTCTCGTCAACGTGCTGGCGTTAGCCTATGGGCTGTGTGGTATCTGGCTGCTGGCGCAGCCTGCCGACAGCAGCGACTTCATTGATCGTTGGACGGTGTTGTTTGGTCTGGCGATTGTCGTGGGCTCAGGGCTGGTCTATATGTTCCTGACCCGTCCGTTCGGTCGCTCCGCTGCGCCTGAAAATGATGCTATTGCCTACGCAAACAAGCTAACTATGGGGCAGGACAACTGAAAACAAGGGCCTTCGGGCCCTTAGTTTTGATAGTGATAAAGGATAAAGTAGTCGCTCTGATAAACAAGGGTGGTGTTCGTCGGCGACAACAATTCACCTACGCGATAACGCGGCCAACTGGAGAAAATAATTCTGTTTTCCAGATTCGTCAGAATCACATAATCAGGCTGGGGGCAGGAAAGCAATTCGGCTTCAATCTGGCTGACCAGCAGATCGACGGCGGCGACACCAAGAAACTGATCATTGAAGTAGACGGGTACAGCTGACGTCAGTGTGTAAGAGATGTTGCAAATATAATCGACATACGGGCCGTGAATATAAGCTTCGCCGGCTGGTGGGGAGTGTTTAAACCACTCGAACGTTCTGAAATCCAGCCGCTGCTGTGTGGCCTGATCCAAATCCAGATTTGCCTGACTCAAACCATTATCTTTTTTATACCACCACTCCAGATGCCAGTACTCTCTCGTTGTCGGCGTGCTCTCAATATGGCTGGCGAATCCGGCACCGGAGCAATAGTGATTGTCATTGAGTGTACGTTTAATGTGCTGCTGAACGGTTGCTCTTACAGCAGGGTCGAGGACCACCTCCGCTGAGCCTTTTTGCACACCGGCAATAGCCTCATGGATACTCCTCGCCAGCGCAACGGTAGAATCTACGGTAGAAGCAGTAATATCATCAATTTTACGGATTAATGCGCTTAAGGATGTCGAAGAGGTCATTGTCTGTCCTGCCTTCACTGATTGTTAATTCGAATTATATTTCAGCTTTTTTTCTATAAGGTAATAGGTAAATGTGTCGATAATCTGCGTGGCGAACTGTACGGATTCCACCTCGTTATGGGCAGCCAGCGCGTCGGCCAGCGCCGAATAGAGCGCAATAATTTCTGCATGAATATTGCCAGAGCGATAAAGTATGGCAACCAGTGAGGCCCATTCAGCCTGTACCTGCAATTCCTGATTGGCCAGCCGCGCCGAATGGGAACTGGCTGCTATTGCCAGCAGGCAACGCATATCGGCCTGTGTCATTAATTCTGGCGAATCCGCTTTTCTTAACACCTCGACAAACTCGCGAAATTTAGAGATATCGGCACCGGTCATACGCCTGGAAGCGAGTCTTGCGCTGTGGCTAATAATAGCGCAATGCATTTCCCCTAAATCGGAAAGGTAATCTGTACTGATCGATTTGAACGGATGCAGGGCGCTATTTTTGCCGTCGATGTTTTCGCAAACAAAACTCCCGCCATTGCGACCACGAATCGTATGGATAAGATTATTAGCCCGAAGCGTGTTTAGTGCTTCTCTGATTGTGATATGTGAGACACCCATCATCTTTGCCAGATCGGTTTCGTTTGGGAGCTGCTCTTTTGGCTCCAGTAATCCCGTAATAATGGCGTTCGAAAGGCGCTGCACTATCTGGTCAGAACGACTGACCTGCCCGATAGGCGCAAATATGACCGCATGAGTAATCATAATCTTTTCTGCACTCAATTCCCTGAAACAACGACCATTTCTAACACAAGCCCGTCAGGCAAGGAAGGTCAGAATGGTCGCGTTATTTTACATGCCCGCGCGTGATGCCATTGCACAGACGGATGTGTGTTCCGATAGCGTCAACTGATGATGAATTGCCTCTCACTTGTAAATGTAAAATATAAGTTAAAAATGCGAGGCTTATCATAGTGTCAATGTTGCGCATTTGAAAAAGTTTTACAATATATATATTACATAAGATTCTTTATGTATTAACTGGCAGGAGACACGCATGAAAACCCTGAAGCACTTTATTAACGGGCAATATGTCGCGGGTAGCACAGATGAAACCTTTGAACTGGTGAGTCCGGTTGATGGTGAAACGTACGCATTATCTCCCAACGGCAGTGCGGTTGAGGTGGATCTTGCTTACTCGGCGGCGGCAGCAGCGTTTAGTATCTGGAAAAAATCGACGCCCGCGCAACGGCAAAAAGCGCTTCTGGCGCTGGCTGATGAAATAGAACGAAACGTAGAACGTCTGGCGAGGGCGCAAAGCCAGGAAACTGGTCAACTGCTGCATTTTATTGAGAAAGAGGAAATAGCCGCTTCATGCGATGCAATTCGCTTTTTCGCCGGTGCAGCGCGCTGTCTTGAGGGAAAGGCCGCCGGAGAATATTCCACCGGTTTTACCTCTACTATTCGTCGTGAACCGCTGGGTATTGTCGGGCAAGTCACACCGTGGAATTACCCGTTTATGATGGCGGTGTGGAAGATTGCTCCGGCGCTGGCGGCGGGTAACACAGTAGTACTAAAACCGAGTGATACCACCCCGGTCAGCACGTTGTTGCTGGCGGAACTGGCTGCACCATTGTTCCCGAAAGGAGCATTTAACGTGGTATTGGGAAAAGCCAATACTGGTTCGCTGGTGGTTTCTAACCCAACGGCTTCACTGGTTTCTATTACCGGTTCCGTCCGTGCGGGTTTGCAGGTCGCGGCATCTGCGGCTGCAAACCTGACTAAAGCCCATCTGGAACTTGGCGGAAAAGCACCTGCCGTCGTTTTTGCCGATGCGAACATAGACAAGGCTATTGACGCGATCACCACGGCGGGCTTTTTCAATGCCGGTCAGGATTGCACGGCCGCCACGCGTATTCTGGTGGAACAGTCCATCTACCCTGCGTTTCTGGAAAAACTGATCCAAAAAACAAAGCAGATAAAATTTGGCCCTCCTGAAGACCAGGAGGCTCTGTATGGCGCGCTGAACAGCCGAAATCAGCTTGAGCAGGTAAAAGGCTTTATTGCACGTCTGCCAGCACATGCAAAAGTTGAAACGGGTGGAAGAGCAGGAGCAGGGCCGGGTTTCTACTTTGAACCGACCATCATCTCTGGCCTGCATCAGCATGATGAAGCCATCCAACACGAAGTGTTTGGTCCGGTGGTGGCCATTCAGCCGTTCTCAACTGACGAAGAGGCGCTGGACAAGGCCAATGATGTTGAATACGGCCTGGCTGCCAGCGTCTGGACCAGCAACCATGGTCGCGCGCAACGTTTCAGCATCGATCTTGATTTTGGCACGGTGTGGATTAACAGCCATATTCCGCTGTGTGCTGAAATGCCACACGGCGGCTTCAAAAAGTCGGGTTACGGAAAAGATCTCTCTTCTTATTCTCTCGATGAATATACCCGTGTGAAACATATCATGACCGATATTTCTGAATAGCAGGTAATGTGATGAAAACATTGAAAATAGCTGTGCTTTCACTGGTGATGTTCTCGGGCCTGAGCATGGCGGCAAGTACCTCGCTGAGTACTGTGAAAGAGTATATGGCGGCATGGAATGCGCACAATGCGCCACTTGCTGCACAGTACCTGGCAAATGACGTGGTTTATTACGATGCAGCGGCGGGTGAGCCGGTAAACGGCAGAGAAAACGCCGAGAAAGAGGTCATCGGGGCATTTATAAAAGCGGTTCCTGATTTAACCTGGAAAATGATTGGTAAGCCCGTTTATGACGAGGATACCGTCGCTTTCCGGTGGGAATTTTCAGGCAAAAACAGCGGTGAATGGGCCGGAAGTCCGGCAACAAATAATCCGATCAAATTTGAAGGTGTCAGCTATATTCATGTTAAAGCAGGAAAAATCACCTGGCAGGGTGATTATTATGATTCGAAAAAACTGGATGAAGAACTGAAGCCAGTGAAGTAGTCGATTGTCTCTCCCTCAAAAAAGAGGGGGAGACTCTGATTTTTTTAGGGCAGTGTGCAAGTGGCAAAAGGACAAAGTTAATGGCAATTACCAGACGTGATTTTCTCAACGGCGTGGCGGTCACTATCGCTGCGGGACTGACTCCTCTGGATCTGGTCAGGGCGGCAGGAAATGGCAACGAATTCATTAATGGAAGTTATTATCCGCCTGCGTTGACGGGTCTGCGGGGTAATCATCCAGGTTCGTTCGAGATGGCTCATGCATTGGGCCGTGAGCATAAACGTTTTGACTTAAACCCTCTCCCCATCGAGGAGGAGTACGATCTGGTTATCGTCGGCGGCGGCATTAGCGGGCTGGCTGCCGCGTGCTTCTGGCGTGAACTCGCCGGGCAGAGCAGCAGGATCCTTATCCTCGACAACCATGATGATTTTGGCGGGCACGCCAAACGTAACGAATTTAATTCCGCGGGCAAAAAACTTCTTGGCTATGGCGGCAGCGAGTCATTTCAGTCACCAGCGCACAATTTTAGCCCCGTGGTCCAAAAACTGATGGAGACAGTTGGCGTTAGTGCTACGCGTCTGAAAGACAGTTTTGACGTGAATTTCTACCCTGACTGGCAACTTAGTCGCGGCGTATTTTTCGACAAAAAGAATTTTGGTGAGACCAAAATAGTCAGTGGCGATCCGGGGCGGGCCGTCTCCGATGATATTCCACCGGACAGACTTAATGGGCGAAATATTGAAGCGTTTATCAACGACTTTCCATTAAGTGAAAGTGACCGAAAGGCGCTCATCGACCTGCATGTGCGCCCGGTCGATTATCTTCAGGGCATGACGGTGGACGAAAAAAGCGACTGGATGGATGCCCACAGCTACAGTGAATTCCTTGCAACAAAAGTCGGATTGAGCAAAATGGCGCTGCTCTATTTTCAGCAGCGTTCCAATGATTTCTTTGCTATTGGTATCGAGGGAATTTCCTGCAGTGATGCCAGAGCCTGCGCACTACCTGGTATGGAGGCATTAGGGTTACCGCCACTGGACGGGGAGTCGCTGGCCGATCTCGAAGAGCCATATGTCTATCATTTCCCGGACGGCAATGCCGGTCTGGCACGACTACTGGTCAGACACCTGCTGCCCGACGCGCTGCCAGGCAATTCAATGGAAGATTCAGTCCTCGCAAGGCTGCATTACGAAAAGCTGGACCAGCCGGAAAATACAACCCGTCTGCGCCTGAACAGTACCGTGATCAACGCGGCGAACGTGCCGGACGGCGTTGCCGTAACCTGGTTACGTGATGGCAAAATGCATCGCGTTCGCGGTAAGAATGCCATCATGGCGGGCTATAACATGATGATCCCATACATTGTGCCTGAAACGCCGGAACAGCAAAAAGCAGACCTCAAACTGAACGTAAAAGCACCGCTTGTGTACACCAACGTGGTGGTCAAGAACTGGAATGCGTTTAAGCAGCTTGGTGTGCATGAGTTTTACTCTCCCGCTGCGCCTTACAGTCGGGTGAAGCTCGACTATCCGGTTAGTATCGGAGGTTACCAGCATCCGGCGACACCGGACGATCCAATGGTTATTCATATGGTCTATGTGCCTACTTATCCGGGCAGTAATCTGTCAGCCAGGGAACAGTTCCGCCTGGGGCGGGCATGGTTACTTGGTACCACGTTTGCGGCGCATGAAGAAATGATTCGCGCCCAGTTGCAGGAGATGTTTGGTTCTACGGGTTTTGATAATCAACGGGATATTTCAGCCATTACGGTTAACCGTTGGGCGCATGGTTATGCGTATTACCCCACGTCGCTGTTCGATGATATGGACAAAATGCCCGAGATTATTGACCGGGCGCGTAAACCAGTCGGTCGAATTGCCATTGCTAACTCGGATTCTGACTGGAGTGCTTATGCGCATGCTGCGATCGATCAGGCATGGCGTGCGGTCAACGAACTCAAGGATATGGGGTGATCTATGCGTAACGTAACCTTTCTTATCGCTTGTTTATTTAGCGTCGGTGTCTCTGCTGCTGAATCTAACGGTGAGTACATCGCGCGAATTTCTGACTGTGTGGCATGTCACACCGCTGAGGGCGGAGCGGCGATGGCGGGGGGCAAAAAGTTTCCCACGCCCGTTGGTGATATTTATTCGACGAATATTACCCCCGACAAGACCCACGGTATTGGCAACTACTCTTACGACGAGTTTGAAAAAGCGGTGCGCCAGGGTGTTGCCAAAGACGGTCATCCACTTTATCCGGCGATGCCTTATCCGTCTTATGCGAAGCTTTCCGATGAGGATGTTCAGGCGCTGTACACCTATTTTATGCATGATGTCACCTCATCTGCAGAACCCAATAAAGAGAACGCCATCCCCTGGCTCCTCTCGGCCCGATGGCCGCTGCATATCTGGAACTGGTTGTTTACCGACGCACCTGAGAGCAAAAAAGCGGATGTAAATAATGAGCTGGTCAATCGGGGGGCTTATCTGGTTGAAGGGCCTGGTCACTGCGGTTCGTGTCATACCCCAAGGGGGATAGCGATGCAGGAAAAAGCGTACACCAGTAGCGATGATGAATACCTGAGCGGCGCGATGATCGACGGCTGGTACGCACCATCACTCAAAGGGACCGCCTTGTCAGAGCAGGAATTAACGTCGCTGTTACTGACTGGAAAAAGCAAACATGCCGCGGTTTCAGGATCAATGGCCGAGGTTGTGAGTCAGAGTACTCAGTATCTGACGGATGATGACGCTGCGGCGATAGCGCAGTATTTGCTGAGTCTGAAGCGCGATAAGGCTGCCCCGGCGCGCCCGACGGCTACGTGGTCAAATTCGCCTGAAGCGGGCAAGGTTGTCTATAACCGCTATTGCTCAACCTGTCACGGCCTGGAAGGCAAAGGAA
The DNA here is from genome assembly GCF_947057495.1 of Citrobacter sp. Marseille-Q5395. NCBI lineage: Bacteria > Pseudomonadati > Pseudomonadota > Gammaproteobacteria > Enterobacterales > Enterobacteriaceae > Citrobacter > Citrobacter sp. Marseille-Q5395. The sequence goes on from NZ_CAMSEL010000024.1 coordinate 26,991, forward strand.
CGGATGACAATGTGCCTTCTTTGATCAAAAACCCGCTGGTCATGATTGACGATCCGACCCCGCTGTACAGAGTGATTACGCAGGGGGCGGAAACACCCACGACGCGGGGAAATGTCTCCTTCAAAATGCCAGCGTATGAGGGAATGATGACTAAGGGTGAAATGCGCGACGTTATCAACTATGTGCGTAAAAGCTGGGGCGAAGGTAATGGCGAGATAACTCAGGAGGATCTGGCCGGACTTAAAAAAGCCACACACTAGCAGAACGCCGGATGGGGGGGCAAACCTCATCCGGCGTACAAATCCGACGTTCGTCAGCTATGGGCTTTAATAATCCCGGCCAGTCTGGAAAACGCCGATGCCATCTCATGTTCTTCAATGCTGGCAAATCCCAGCAACAGACCGCGGCGTTTCTCTTCACTGATGTAATACCGCGACAGCGGCCGAACCAACAAACCTTCGGCATTTGCCAACCGTGCAATGGCAACGTCATCGCTATCGGCTGGCAACTGTAAAATCAGATGCAGCCCGGCGTTACTGTTGAAGGAGCCCAGATAATGTTCACCGAGCATCCTGGTGATCAGTTCAACCAGCATATGGCGACGGCGGCTGTAGAGCTGACGCATTTTGCGGATATGGGCCGCGTAGTAACCCTCTTTAATAAACTCAGCCAGCGCGGCCTGAATCAGAAGATGACCACCGCGATAGAGGTCAGTATGAACTTTCTTCAGTGGGGTAGCGAGTGCCCTGGGCAGGACGACATAACCGAGTCGGAGTGCGGGATAAAGTGTTTTGCTGAACGTGCCGATGTAAATGACTGGACTCTCTTCCTCCAGTCCCTGTAATGACGGAATGGGCTGACCCGAGAAGCGAAACTCACTGTCGTAATCATCTTCCACTATCCAGCTTCGTGTTTCACGCGCCCGAAAGAGGAGCTGCCGCCGCCGGCTGAGGCTCATTACCGAACCGAGGGGATATTGGTGTGACGGTGTCACAAAAATCAGTTTCGGCGCAACCTCTGATTCTCCTGGCGGAACCATACCTTGTTCATCAACGGGGATCGCCGAAAAGTTAACAGCGTTGATACGCAGAATGTTTTTTATTCCCCAGTAGCCAGGTTCTTCAATCCAGACGTTATCACCTGGGTCACACAGAGTGCGGGTCACCAGATCCAACGCCTGATGAATGCCTTCGGTGATCAGTATCTGTTCGGGAGAGCATCTGACGCCGCGCGCGGTACGCAGGTAATCGGCCAGCGCCTCTTTCAGCTCACTTACGCCGCCTGTAGCATCGTAGGTAAGAAACTCCGGGCGCAACCGTCTTGCCAGCCGGTCCTGAATCTTTTTGAGCGTGCGGTGAGGAAAATACTGTACGTCAGGTACGCCTGGGATAAAAGGTCCCCACTGTCGGGGGCTCGCGCTGGCGTAACCCAGCAGTTCAAGACAACGCGCTGATAAGCTGGTGTGGTCTTCTTGCGCGGGTGAGGTGGGTTCCCTGTCGGTGCGCAGGTTGAGATTATCCAGTACGCTGTCAGTAACAAACGTCCCGCTGCTGGTGCGTGCAGAAATATACCCCTCGGCCTGTAACTGCTCATATACCCGTAATACGGTGTTGCGAGATAGCGCCAGCTCACTAGCCAGATCCCGCGAAGGGGGCATGCGGGTTGCTGGTTTCAGGTTACCTTCAAGAATACAACTGCAGATGGCGGCATACAGACGACGATGAAGCTTTTCGTCAGTCTGCTGGCTAAATGCTTGCTTGATCACATCTCCGGCAAGTGAACGCATTTGGATCCTTAAAATAAAACGATTTGGCTCTCGATTAAAGTACCAGATGGCGTCTAAATTTAAAGGGTAATTCAACCCGGATATGTTTATGGACAAGGTGTAGATAATGAACAATAAAAACCTGCAACAACGTCGTTTGGATGCCACCCCGCGTGGCGTAGGTGTGATGTGTGATTTTTTCGCTCAGTCAGCGGAAAACAGCACAATTACCGATATCGAAGGCAATCAATATATTGATTTCGCTGCCGGAATTGCCGTGCTGAATACCGGACACCGTCATCCTCGTATGGTGCAGGCAGTCGAGGCTCAGCTTCAGGCTTTTACTCACACGGCATACCAGATAGTCCCGTACGAGAGCTATGTTTCTCTGGCTGAGAAAATCAATGCAGTTGCGCCTGTTGATGGGCCGCGTAAAACCACATTCTTTACTACCGGAGCAGAGGCGGTAGAAAACGCGGTTAAAATTGCCCGCGCACACACAGGTCGCCCGGGTGTTATCGCCTTTGGCGGCGGTTTTCACGGACGCACATACATGACCATGGCACTTACCGGTAAGGTCGCGCCGTATAAAAAAGGATTCGGTCCGTTCCCTGGATCTGTTTACCATGCGCCTTATCCTTCTGAACTACAGGGTATTTCCACCGCAGATTCGGTTAAAGCAATTGAGCGGCTGTTTAAAGCTGACATTGACCCCAGCCAGGTGGCGGCGATTATTTTCGAACCCGTGCAGGGCGAAGGGGGATTTGTTGTAGCTCCGCCTGAATTTGTCGCATCTATCCGCCGCATCTGTGATGAGCACGGCATTGTGATGATTGCCGATGAGGTGCAAAGTGGTTTTGCCCGTACGGGTGAGTTGTTCGCTATGGATCACTACGATCATAAAGCTGACCTGATGACCATGGCGAAAAGTCTTGCTGGTGGTATGCCGCTGTCAGGTGTGGTCGGTAAGGCCGAGATTATGGACGCACCAGCGCCGGGTGGTTTGGGCGGCACCTATGCCGGAAACCCGTTGGCTGTGGCAGCGGCCCACGCGGTGCTTGATATTATTCATGATGAACAACTGTGCCAGCGCGCAGAAGCACTTGGTGAGCAACTGCGTGCGGCCCTGAACGATGCTCGTGCAGGGTGTCCGGAGTTGGCCGAAGTACGCGGATTAGGCTCAATGATTGCTGCTGAATTTTGTGATGCAACAACGAAGGAGCCAAGCGCTGCCGTCGCGCAACGTGTGCAGAAGAAAGCGCTTGAGCAGGGGTTACTGCTGTTAACCTGCGGTCAATACGGCAACGTGATCCGCTTCCTCTATCCGCTGACTATTCCGCAAGATCAGTTCGCCAAAGCGTTAGATATCATCAAAATGGCCATTAAATCGTAATATCTGACGCGCAGTACGCACGCAGGTCGACGGTAGTGATTGCCGTCGGCTTTTCTTTTATCGCCGTTAAGTCCAGCGTGACGTAACACGATCCTGCCTGTTTCACGTCATAAATTGATCTTCATCTTTTGAATGGCTCGATTTATAGATAATGGGTTGCCAGTCACATCGTTATATAATTTAATACATATCGTTTTTTCCTTTCCAGATGGTATCTATGTTAACTCTTCGTTCTTTTGTGCTGGTTTGTGCCAGCCTGTTGTTTGCGTTTTCCGCGCAGGCAGACCGCAGTGTCACCGATCAGCTAGGCCGTCAGGTCACGCTACCAGACCACGTCGATAAGGTGGTTGTGCTGCAACACCAGACGCTGAATATTCTGGTTCAGTTGGATGCTCAACAGTCAATTGTTGGTGTCATGTCGAGCTGGAAAAAACAGCTTGGCCCTGAGTTTGCCCGCTTTATGCCAACGATTACCTCATTGCCAACGCCTGGCGATCTCACCAGCGTGAATATTGAAAGTTTGCTGGCGATTCATCCGCAGGTGGTGTTCGTTGCCAACTATGCGCCAGCGGAGATGATCCAGCAGATCCAGAATGCCGGTATTCCGGTGGTGGCTATCTCGTTACGCCAGGATATTGACGGGCAGCAGAACAAAATGAACCCGACAATGGCCGACGAGGAACAGGTCTATAACGAAGGGTTAAAGCAGGGCATTCGGCTGATTGCCGATGTGGTTGGGCGCAAATCCCAGGCTGAATCGCTGATTAACTACGTTTTTGCGGCGAGGGAAAAATTTAATGCACCGGTCGCTAATATTCCTGAAGCGCAAAAAGTCCGTATCTATATGGCTAACCCCGATCTCATGACCTATGGTTCCGGAAAGTACACCGGGCTGATGATGCAGCACGCTGGCGGGCTAAACGTTGCGGCTGCGAGTGTTAAAGGGGCGCGGCAGGTTTCGCTTGAGCAGGTATTACAGTGGAACCCGCAGGTTATTTTTGTTCAGGATCGCTATCCGCAGGTGGTGGCTGAGATCCAAAACGATCCCAACTGGCAGGGAATTGATGCGGTGAAAAACCATCGTGTCTGGCTGATGCCTGAATACGCTAAAGCCTGGGGATATCCGATGCCGGAAGCACTGGCGATTGGTGAGTTATGGATGGCAAAAAAACTCTACCCGGATGCCTATAAAAACGTGAATGTTGATGCGCAGGCGCAGGAGTACTACCAACGTTTTTATCGTGTGAACTGGCAGCCTGATGCTGGTAAGTAAGCGCATTTTATCCTGGCAACCGATCCTCATAACGGCTGTGCTGTTGCTGGGAGTGGGCTCGCTGTGTCTTGGACATTATCCATTGTCATTGGGCGATGTGTTTTATCAGCTTAGCCATTATTCCGACACTCAGGGCATTGCAAATCAGGTCATCTGGACTGTCAGACTTCCGCGTATTCTGATGGCATTGTTAGCGGGGGGAGCCCTTGGGCTGTGTGGCGCCACCTTGCAAGGGGTGTTTCATAACCCGTTGGTTGACCCACATATTATTGGGGTAACTTCCGGTTCAGCTTTTGGCGGCACGCTGGCTATTCTGCTCGGGCTGGATCCGTGGCTGATGATGGGCTCAACGTTCTTCTTCGGTCTGGCAGCCTTAATCCTGGTGTACGCCATTGCCGCGCTCCAGGGACTGGAGAATACGCTTGTTCTGATCCTGTCAGGTATCATTTTGAGTGGTTTTTTTGCGGCACTGGTGAGTCTGATTCAATATCAGGCCGATACCGAAGAAACATTGCCTAATATTGTGTTCTGGCTACTGGGTAGTTTTGCGACGGCCAACTGGCATAAAGTGCTGATGCTGACCGTTCCGGTCAGTATCGCGGCGACAATTTTGTACCAGTTGCGCTGGCGGATAAACCTGTTATCACTCAATGATAAAGACGCTAAAGCGCTCGGCGTGGCGGTGATTCCTCTGCGACGCAGTGTGCTGGTCTGCTGCGCGTTTTTAGTCGCGGCACAGGTATCTGTCAGCGGCAGCATTGCCTGGGTTGGGCTGGTTATTCCGCATCTGGCGCGACTGCTGGTGGGTGTCGATCATCGTCGATTACTTCCCTGCGCCTTCTGGTTGGGGGGCGGTTTTATGATTGCGGTAGATGATATTGCGCGTACCTTGATGTCGGCGGAAATACCTCTGGGGATCATTACCGCATTGCTCGGTGCGCCGCTATTTGCCTTTTTGTTAATTCAGTCCAGTCGTCGGGGAAAACGATGAAATCTGCGGTTCTGTATGTTGATCAACTGGCATATGGTTACCAAACGCCGTTATTTGAGCCACTCACATTTCGTTGTGAGAAAGGTGATATATGGGCCGTACTGGGGCGTAATGGGTTGGGGAAAAGCACTCTGCTGGACACGTTAACCGGTACGTTGCCTGCGCTTGGTGGAAGTATAGAAAGTGAAGGTGGAATCGGGGTTGTCGCTCAGCATTCCCATCTACCATTTCCCTATACGGTGAGTGATGTCGTGCTGATGGGGCGAGCACAACATGTGAAGCTGTTTGCCCAACCCCGTCATCAGGACAAGCAACGGGCGGCTGAGGCGCTGGAACAGTTAAACATTGCGCATCTTGCTGCGTGTTCGTTTAGCTCGCTCTCCGGTGGGCAGCAACAGCTGGTGATGATCGCCAGGGCACTGGTAACCGATTGCCAGACGTTGTTGCTTGATGAACCCTGTTCCGCACTGGATTTAGCCAATCAGCAGGTAGTGTTGCAACTCATCAGCGATCTGGCCCATCGACAAGGATGCAGTATTCTCTTTTCCACTCACGATCCGCTGCATGCACTGCAAATAGCAACCCATACGCTGTTGCTGTTACCGCAGGGGAAATGGCTTGCCGGTCCTACAGACAGCGTTGTGACGGAAGATAATCTGTACAGGGCTTATGGATTGCCGCTGCGAAAATTCAGCCTGGAAAATCATCCGACGCCGTTTATTGCGCCCCTGTTTGCGATCCATCGCTAAGGGGTAAAAATCCGGCGGCGGTTAAAAATTCCTGACCGCCGCTGGTGAGAATAAATTCAACCAACGCCATGACCTCCTTAGACGCGTCGAGAATGGCAAGCTGATATTCGCACTGAACGTTGTGTTCTGGCGGGATTGCAACACAACGGACATCGGGCTGCCCACACAGCGTTTTCGCATAGTGCGCGTAACCAATGAACAGATCGGCAAATCCCTGACGAATAACCCATGCGCTGGCCAGTTCGCCTTTTGGCACGTTGAGACTGTCGCGACCTCCAACCAGCGCAGTGGCGCGTTCGCGCAGTTGTTGCCCAAGACCCGCTTCAAGCAAATCCAGCTTCTCGAAAAAGGCCCAGGTATAATCGCCACAGGGATCGCATCCGGGGGTTGATGTACCGATACGCAGGGTGGGGTCACGCAGCAAATCCAGCCATTCGCCGGGACGAGCGGTGGTAAGACTCAGTTGATTACGGCTAAACGTCTGTACGGATACGGCTTTACGACTGGACAGTAACTGTTGGGGATGTGCTCGATTTGCCGAAGCAAAAAGTGCGCACGGTTCACCGGCCTCAATTCGCTCCCGCAATAAACCTGCCGGGCCATATTCAACAGTGAAATCTATTCCGCTCAGGCGGGTGAAATGGCTTATCAGCGGGGTTAATGCCGGCCGTAAACTGCCAGCAGCAAAGAGGGGAACAGAAGCGGACATAAGATCAGATCTCTGTGATAAAGAAGATGGTGGAGACAACTATACCTGCTTACCACCTCGCGATAATGCTTCTTTTGATGGTAATAGCAGTGTGTTTTAGTCATGTCTCATAGAACGGCAAACGTCGACGAAAACGGACTGCCGGTTGCACAATAGCTTTCGCAATACAGTCGCCTATTTCCGCGCAGGCAGTAAGACCTTGTACGAACGGTTGATCGTGCATCAGCCAGGGAATGGCGGCAAGTGCAATACGACCACGAACAATATCCGGTGCCTGCAAGGTGTAGTCTTCACCGACATCTGGTAATTCCTCGCCTGTGGACTGAAGCTGTTTTCGTAACGTCGGAAATGGCAGATCTTTTGTTTTTAGTGGTTTTTGTCCTCTGGCGTCGATAAACACGTCAAATTTATACGCCTTATCGTTAGCGGAGATTACGGTTGCTGTACCTTGCTGCTCCAACTGGTAATCCGGGCCGAGGGCGAGAATACTCACTATCCCGGCTTCACGCAGTGCCAGTAATCTGCGAATTGACTGTGAGGGGATGGCGGCATAATTATCGATAAAGACGCGCGCAAGTCCGTTGTTGAAGCGTTTTCTGTCCTTCTCATTGAGTGAGGGAACAATCTCCTGCACGGCCTCATGCAAGCGAAGAATAGTGTAGCGCCAGGCGACAGTTCGTCGGTCACGCTTATTACGCTCAACTTCTTCAAGGTTAGTTTCGGCCCACTGAAAAGGGTCGTGTTTTTTGCGTGCGGCAAACCAGGCCTGCGTAAAACTGTCCGCATTGAGCGATGACAGAGCGATCTGTTGGCTCCATACAGGGTCAGTATGTTCAATTTCTTTTACTATCAGCGCAAAGACCCGGTCGAGCAGGCCTTCTGAGCCGTCGGCTATCTGTTTTTCCAGTGCTTCCCCGGTAACAAAACACAGCGGTTCATAGGGGATAGGGCAGTAAAAATCGGCTTCCGGTAAAATGCCAGAGCGGGACATGAGTGCAATGTGCAGATCCCGACTTTTGTCATCTTTTTCGAAGCGAATATGCTGCCCGTTATCGGACACAAATCTGCCATGCTGCGCCACGACAGCCATTGCCGCATCAAGAGCGCTCAAAGACGTGCCCATTATCCCTATCTGGCATGCCGGGATTTCTGCATCCATCAGACCGGTCCACGGGCTGGGAAAAAAGGTGCGAGTTAGCGCCTCCTCATCAGGCCAAACGTGCCCCGTTGCTATGACGGCGAGGTCAAATAGTTCAGGTGCAGCCTGCTCAGTGCAAACAACAATGCCCTCCGCTGTTGCCTGGATGTCGTTTACCAGGCAGGATTCATTCACTTTGATATTAAACCCCTGTCTTTCCGCCAGGCTGACAAGTTGTAAAAACTGGTCACGGAAATATTCACCAAGAAGAATGCGCGGCAGAAACTGGCGGACGTGCAGTGAGCCATGTTCAACGCCATAACGCGCTAAATGTGCTTCACTTTGCTGGCGTAACCAGTCGATATAGGGCGAGATAATGGGGGGAATTTCAATGCTGGCGATATTTGCCAGCATCATCCTTGAATTTTCTTCGTCGCTGTAGGGCATACCAACCCCGGCTTCTTTGGCTTGTTCATAGAGGGTAATTGACAGCGGTGTTTGATGCTTAAGCAGCGCGAATAACGTATAAATACCAGTAGGTCCCGCACCAACGATTGCTATCTTTTTCATCATTCTCCGCCTGTTTTTATTTAAACCTTTCGAATAATGCTGTTTGCTATGCCTGTGTTGAATCAGTGACATAGAATTACAGTTAATCGGTTATACGTTTACTCGACAATCACCTTAGCTCTGGCTTTTGACAGCAGAATTTTGACCAGTCCGGTGAAGGTTACCGGTTTGTAGAAATAGTAGCCCTGCAGGAAGGTAATGTTATTTTGGTTCAGGTAGTCGAGTTGCTCTTTCGTTTCGACCCCTTCGGCGACAATGCTTAACGACAGTTTACGAGCCAGATCCAGCACACAATCCAAAATGCGGGTTGAATCCGGATCGGCATTTACTCTACCAACGAAACTCTGGTCAATTTTAATATAATCAATATGCAGATCATGAAGATAAGAAAGTCCTGAATAGCCGGTGCCGAAATCATCCAGGGCAATTACGAAACCATTTTCGTGCAGGACATTAAGTCGCTGAACGAGGTGTTCATCCACATGTAAGGGTTCACGTTCGGTTACTTCAATAACCAGATGTAAATCATTTCGTCTGAAACTGTCCCTGTATTTCAGACACTCCTCAACAAATGTGGGGGAGGTGATATGGGATGCACTAAAGTTAATCCCGACATGAAATCCCTCGGGCAACTTACTGGCAATGACATTCATCTGCGTCACGACCTGTGTCATCAGACTTTGAGTCAGGGGAATTATCAGACCGGATTTTTCGGCAACTGGAATGAATGACGCCGGGGAGATATATCCGGCTCTCGGGTGTTTCCATCTGGCTAATACTTCAACACCGCGCAGCGTCAACGTTTTGCCGTTAACGATCGGTTGATAAAAAGGTACGATCTCTCCGTTGCTGATTGCTTTGCGTAACGTCTCTTCAGGCGTCGCATTCTTGTTCAAATATTTTTCCAGTGCGTAAGCCGCGATACCGGATATCAGCAGGATGAATATCAGTATGCCTGAACCTTTAGTGACCAGTCTGGCTAAGCTGAACAGCGGCGGTTGATTGTAAATTATACTGTAATGATATTTAGCCGAGTCAATTCGCCCGGTTAGTGGCGTATTTGCGTCTATTGTTGCCACATCTCCCGACAGGCCGATGGTGTTATTTCCCACGAGTAGTGAATACGCAACCCTCTTCAACGGAACATTCAGCGCTCCGCGAATATGCTGATCGCTGATGGTGACCAGAATACGGCTCGTTGCAAAAAGTGTCTGGTATAGCAGTACCGGCAGGCCGTTGACGGTGTTTTTGGCGGGTGCCAGCAGTAAGTTTGTTTCAGGCACAACGGGAATATGGGTCAATAACACGCGATTACCCGGCAGCGATGAACACCATACTGCCCCATTTTTGATGATAAGAATGGTCCGCAGGTGAGGCTTCAGAGCAGCTTCTGTGCCGAGCTGATATTGTTCTTCCAGATCGCAACCCTTCACGACGATGTCCTTAGCCGTTTTGGTCGCCAGAGTAGCCTCATCGAGTATATTGTTTATGTTGTTTTCTGCATATTTAGCGCCAGCAAGGCTATCGGCCCTTGATGAATACCAGAGCTGAATATTCAGGACAGAAACGCCGAAAACAAAAAGACACGCTGCGAGTGTTAGAGGAAGCAGTATGCTGCGCATTGTCGTGTCCTCGGCCAAAAGACGTAATCTCTGGGGATGAGTGGTTCGCTTAACTGACGAGTAGGCAAAGCATGGTAGACAGAATAAAAAATATCCATAACCCCATCGACATTTCTACTCTATTTCTTATCGTTTGAGTTATGTATCACGCGGCCATCGTGCCGGATTGACAGCGCCACGCTGTGTTGTACCTATCCGCAGGCCACGAGGGATGGATTGATGCTATACTTGAGCTTATTTCTTGGAGGTACAACAAGGAGTTAGCCATTTTGTCGAGACAAAAATATATTAGTGCGATTATCTTGACTGTGGTTTGTACCACCTTAGTGTTCATCGCGCTGGCCGTGCATGAAGCGCGAAATTTACAGAATTATATGGGATATGTCGCTGAAAATGGCAAATCGGCACTATTCCATGAAGAGTCAATTAATCAGAATATCGCCAGTCGGCTTTCGCGGGAATTCTATTCCAGAACATCCTCCGATAACCTTACCGATAGTGAACTGGCAGAGATCTGTCGACATGTAGAAAACGAGGGCAACATCTACGGGTTTAATCTTCTGTCTAAAACTATGAAAAACCTTGAAGGGACCTTACAGACTCAGAATAAAACGTGTACAGAGTGGGGGCGTGATATTGGCGCGATGTCCATAATTCAAAGTCCAGGGAGTACGGTCTCACAAAAGTACAGTTTTTCAAACTATACCGGCTATGCTTTCAGGAATATCAGATACTACATAGATCTTTCACATAACTATATTTACATCAATAAACTGGTTAATACCCGTGACTATACCTTTAGTAACTGGTTAGTTAATAATGGTCGCAGCATTAATATCGCGCGTAGCGCACATACTATTACCATCGATGAGAACGCTCTGGATGACCTGATACGAGGGGAAAGCATTGTGTCTCATATTTACCAGGATGGTTATACTCAAAATAATATTATCAGCATGCTTACTCCAGTGTTCCTGGGAGATAAAGTGAAAGGCATTCTGATTACAGATATCAATATTAACGATCTTATCGTTTCATTCGAAACAGTTGACCGGCCGTTGCTATGGAAATTCCTGTCTCTGTATGTTACGGATAATGCAACCGGTGCGAATATTATTTTTCATAACCCGGATCTCAAATCTTTTGGTTTGATCAGTTACCAGGACAAAATCACCCAGTATTACACTCTCCATGTCAAACTGGATGCTATCTACGTCATCATCGCTAATCTGTGGCTATTTATTTTGTATGTTCTGGGGACCTGGACATTATGCCGATATGCGCATAAGCAGTTAATCAGACAGGAATCGCTTTCGCGGGATAACGTGACGGATGTGATGACTGGCCTGTATAACAGAAAAGTTATTACACCTGAACTTGAGCAAAAAATACGCGCGCTCGTTGATCGCAACATCCCTGTCACGATCATCGCGATTGACAGCGATGGACTCAAAAAAATAAATGATACGCTTGGCCACCATATGGGTGATAAAGCGATACAGGCACTGGGTTTGGCGCTGGGAAATACTATTCGTAAAAGTGATTATGGCATACGGCTGGGGGGGGATGAGTTCTGCCTGGTTCTTATCGATTATTCACTGAATAAGTCTCGTGATGTTATCGATCGCGTGCAGGAACAATTGCTCACTATTGATCGCGATAAACTGGTGGCGTTCTCCTGGGGAGCGCACCAGATGCAGCCAGGCGATACGCTTGAAGTTGCAATGTTGAAAGCGGACGAATTACTGTATCAACACAAACGTAGCAAATATGCGGAACGCCGATAGTGATGGGTGATAAATACCGTTTTCGTAGGCTGTGTAAAGGGCAAGGAAGCGACTGATTTCGACGTGATAACTCACCATAATCGCTTCTCTTTTTTATCGTAAAGTAGTGCTAACGCTACTAATTTGCAGGTTTTTTATGGCTATTATTTCCCCTAAATATCAACGTGCATACCAGCGAGAATACGAAAAAGAGGCTGTAAAAAATGCCCTTGTCTGGATGAGCATGAATGACTATTTAGCTGAGTGCCTGGCTATTCATGATGAGTGCCACGAAGGTTATTCCCTTCATGAGCAGGTAAGTTCATGGCTTTTTATGCTTCGCATGAAAGGTAAGCCAGAGTTATTGGGGTACAAAACCGCGATACAGTCAAAGGACATGGAACTTCTACATTCAGCCCTGCGTCAGTCTGCCATGGTCAGGCACGTGACGTTGGGTGTGGATTCCGGATGCGATCACTGCATCAATATATGGACGACCCTGGATATTCTTGCCGCCGGCATGTTTTATCGTGTGTCACTTCTTTTACCTGAAAAGTGTGGTCTGAGTGACAATGGTCATCCTGTTACAATAGCGATTACCAATTTAGTTATGGCTTTATGGTACAAACGTACTGACTTTGAAACAGATGCAAGGGAAGGCGCAAAAAGGGTACTTGCGACTAAGCAGGCCACTCACGATCTCCTGGCTATTCGATACCTGATTGCACTTCTTGATGGAAACGTTGCCGAAGCGGGAACACTACTCGATCTATATTGTAAAAGTGTTCCACAAGTAAGGGAGTTTGGTGTCACTAAGCTCAATAAAATGTTCTGGCCATATGCACATGGGTTGTACAATCTTGCTTTTATTGTTTTAGGTCACGATAAAGCCAGCGCAATACCAAAACCAGAGTCGGATTGTTTCCTGAACGAATTGTCCGAGTGGCAACTCACCCATAATTATTGCTCCGGCTCGCTGTTTTTTGAATATCCGCAGCCAGTTGGAATAATTAACTCAATTATCTCGTGTACGCCTCCAGAATGTTTTTTACATCAACCCGATCGGGATACAAGTAAAAATTATAAAGAAAAAAGATATCTGCATGCAGAGCATTTTGAACAACAGGTAATTAAAACAGTTCTGGATAACATGACAAATAAGTCCAGCATCGAGATATAACGGTCACTACAGGAGAACCTACAGGGGTTGATTTGTTGTAGTATTGTCGTGTTTTTTGCGGCGCATGTTTTAATGCTGACTTGTTTATAATTTAACTTTCAATTAATCAAATGCCCATTAATGGACATTTGTCGCGCTCCCTATCTGTTTCACAGGTAAGTATAATATTTTTATGCACGGCATCCTTCAAGCTGCCTCGGCGTTGGCTACGTTCGTTCGCCCGAATCACTTACCAGAGTGAGCTCATCGGGATTCACTCACTTGCCGCCTTGATGCAACTTGAATGATTTTTTGTATATACCCATCATACTTAAACCGCTTAGGTGTTGGCTGCCTTCCTGCAATTCAAGTTATTTAGGGTGTGGCTATTTAATATATTTATTTTTTATAAAAATAATGATGTTCTCCAGGAGAGAAAGCTGTGAGTAATTTACTCGGTGTGATTAAAACGATAGTTGGCCAGGTTTATGTCATGGAAGCGGATGGCTCGCAGCGCCTCCTGAAAGAAGGTGACAGAATTTACAGCGGTGAAGAGGTTATTACCGGCAGCAGCGGTGCGGTTAGCGTAGCGCTGTCTGATGGCCGAATCCTGGATCTTGGACGAAACAGTCAATGGGGCGAGAATGGCCTGCACACCGTAAACTCCGATGATCATAACAATCAGGATGTTGCATCGTTACAGAATGCGATTGCATCAGGTGAAGACCCGACTAAATCATTTGAAGCGCCTGCCGCCGGTAATGAACCTACAGTACAGATTGAAGGTGGCGGCGGTGGACATACTCTGGTGCAACTGGAGCTTACCGGGCAGATAGTGAACCCGACGGCTGGTTTCAAAACGCGGGGGATCGGTGAGCCAGAATGGGAGCGTAGATTACCTGATAGCGGCGTCGCAGCAAGCGATTCAGCTGGTGCCCTCCATGTTCTTCCTCCCGTGGTTCACATTGATGATTTTGCGGGTAACGATGGCTACGTAAGTAAAAATGAAATAAATCATGCCAGCGTTAGCGGTACCAGCAACCAAAATCATGTCACGCTCATTTTCACTGATAGCCAGAAAAACACATTAATCATCGATGTAGCTGTGACTGACGGTCACTGGGCTGCACGGCCTGATTTAAGCCAAATGGTTGAAGGGCGTATTACCGTAGAGGCAACGGCTACAGACGTTTCGGGCCGTACTGCGCAAGTTACCTCTGTCGCAGTTATTGACACCATCGCTTTGCATGACAGCATCACCATAGACAGTGTTACGCCAGATAACGTTATCAATATCGCGGAGTCCCATAATCGGCAGACGCTAATTCACGGTATTGTTGCGGGTGATGCAAAGATTGGCGATAAAGTCATTTTATTGGTAGACGGGCAGACCTATACCAACACTGTTATCGATTTGGGTAATGGTAAGCTGGGTTATCAAATCAACGTCTCCACTCAGGGATTGCTCTCCGATCCCCATGTTCAAGCCACTGTGACGTCGACGGATGCTGCAGGTAATACATCGCAATCCTCAACCCGCCATCATGTTGATATCGATCTGGATATTCATAACACCGTCACGATTGGTACTGTTGCTGACGATAACATCGTCAATTCAAATGAAGCCCGCATGCCCGTTATGATTACTGGTTTCGTCGGTGGCGATGCCAAAGCGGGGGATCAGGTGACGGTGACTGTTGGGGGGCATGATACCCATGGGGTCGTCGTCAGTGATAACGGTCAGTTGCGTTACGAGGTTGTTGTCCCGACAAACCGGCTTCGCGAAGGTGAAAACGATGTCCAGGTCCAGGTTATCAGTCATGATGCTGCTGGTAATGAAGCTATTGCTACTGAGCACAAAATTGTCACCCTCGACAGGTTTGCCCACAACGAACTAAGTATTAACACCGTTGCTGGCGATGATGTGGTAAACGCGATGGAAAACCGTATGCCAACGTTTATCAGTGGTGTTGTGACCGGAGATTCTCAGGCCGGAGACCCTGTGGTGGTCAGTGTTAACGGATTGCCGTTTTACGGTACGGTGAGTGATGAAAACGGCACACTGCGATACAACGTCGCTGTACCGAACGGTACGTTAAACGAAGGTCGTAATGATGTAGAGGTGATGGTTTCCGGCGTTGATTCATCTGGCAACTCGTCGATTTCAGTAGTGTACAAGACAATCACGCTTGATACGCAGGCTGATAATTCTCTGACCATCGGCACCGTGGCTGGCGACAACACAGTAAATGCCATCGAAAATCGTATGCCGACAGTCATTAGCGGAGATGTCGCTGGTGAAGCGCAGTCAGGGGACCGTGTGATAGTCACGGTTAACGGAATGACGTTTTACGGCAAGGTGGTGGATGACAATGGTCATCTACGTTATGCCGTCCCTTTACCAGGCCATGCGCTGGGTGAGGGCCACAATAACGTGCAGGTCATGGTGGTGAGCCATGATATGGCGGGCAACGAAGCGATAGCTGTCGAGCACAAAAATGTGACGCTGGATACTTACGCCTTTAACGCCGTGGATATCAGAACGGTCTCGGGCGATAACGTAGTGAATGCGGCGGAATCGCAGCATGACACTTATGTTACCGGTGTAGTGAGCGGGAAGGATGCCAGAGCGGGCGACAGGGTTGTGGTGCATGTAAACGGAAAGGACTTCGTGGGCGAAGAGTTTGCCCATGCTGGAGGCCAGTTACAGTATAAAATCGCAGTAACGCCGGGCGTACTTCTGGACGGTGACAACGACGTCCAGGTTACGGTGACCAGTCACGATAAAGCAGGCAACGAAGCGATCGCAGTAGCGCACCATAATGTGGTGCTGGACACCCATGCCGATGCCACGATAAGCGTGGATGCAGTGACAAAAGATAATGTACTGAACCACGATGAGCTGGATGCGAAGCAATGGGTTCATGGCAGCGTAGGCGGGGATGCTCGTCCGGGAGATCGAGTTGATATTGATATCCGTGGGCAGCATTTCACCGGAGACGTTATCGTCCTGAACGACGGTTCGCTGGGTTACCGCATCCCGGTGGATGCCGGCGCATTGGGTAATAACGGCGGTGAAGTAAATGCCGATTTGAGGTTCACTGTCAGCGTCACCGCCCATGATAAAGCCGGTAACGTTGTCACTCAGACGACAGAGCACACGGTCCATCTTGATAACTATGCCGAAAATGCTGTGGTTATCAGAACGGTCTCGGGCGATAACGTAGTGAACGCGGCGGAATCACAGCATGACACCTTTATTACTGGCGTAGTGAGCGGGAAGGATGCCAGAGCGGGTGATCGGATTGTGGTGCAGGTACAGGGGCAGAGCTTTGCCGGTCGGGTCGTTGAAGATGGCCACGGGCAACTGCATTATAAAGTCGCGATTTCGTCGGGTCTCCTTCAGGAAGGTGACAACGACGTCCTGGTCAACGTGATCAGTCATGACAAGGTGGGCAACGAAGCGATTGCGCTGGCGCATCAAAACGTCGTGCTGGACACCCATGCGGATGCTTCCGTCAGCGTTGATCGCGTGACGAAAGATAACACACTAAGCCACGCAGAAATGAACGCGCAAAAGCAGATAATTAGCGGAACAGTCGGTGGGGATGCTCGTCGCGGCGATGTCGTGACTCTGGATATTAACGGGCATAAATTCATCGATAACGTTGTCGATCTCGGTGATGGAACGCTGGGATATAAAATCTCTGTGGATCCTGCGGTATTTGGTGATAATCACGCCATGATTGACGGAGATATTAAATTCACCGCCTCGGTCACCTCTCATGACGCCGCTCACAATGAAGTCACCGTCATTACCGAACATACGGTTCATATTGATAACTTCGCGTCTAACGAGGTGCATATTGGCACGGTTGCGGGCGATAACATCATTAATATGAATGAATCTCGTCTGCCAACCTTGATCAGTGGCAATGTCGGTGGTGACGCTCAGGCAGGCGATCCGGTCGTTATTACTGTGAATGGCCGGGATTATGCTGGTGAAGTGGCGGGTGTTGCCGGTCATCTGTATTACAGCGTGCCTGTACCGACCAGTGTGCTGCACGAAGGCAAGAATAATGTGAAGGTCATGTTGACCAGTCATGACCACCTGGGAAACGAAGCGGTTGCTTATGAGCATAGGGTCATTACCGTTGATCGTCATGCGCATAATGAGGTGACGATCGGTATCGTGGCGGGAGATGATACCGTCAACGCCCATGAGTCTGCGGAAATTAGCGGCACTGTTCGTGGTGATGCACAAGCAGGCGATCCTGTCGTGATCAGCGTAAATGGCAACAGTTATACAGGCTTAGTTTCAGAGGTAAATGGCCATCTCGGCTATCATGTCACCGTGCCGCATAGCGCGCTTGTTGAAGGCAAAAACGATGTGCAGGTGATGGTTACTGGCGTCGATAACGCCGGGAACACGGCTATTGCCGTTGAGCATAAAACTATTATTCTGGATAGCCATGCCTACAACGCGCTGAACATTGATACGGTGGATGGGGATAACATCGTGAATGCCAGCGAGTCCCGTATGCCGATGATTATCAGTGGTAAAGTCAGTGGCGATGTACATGCGGGCGATCCTGTTGTTGTGAGCGTCAACGGCCATACTGTTAATGGCGTAGTGGTGGTCGATAACGGACATCTGCGTTATGAGGTTGCGGTGCCAACACATTACCTCCGTGAAGGTAAAAATGATGTGCAGGTGACGGTAACGGGTAATGATGATGCAGGAAACATGGCGAGTTCAGTCGAGCATCACCAGGTCACTCTTGACAGACAGGCCCACGCCACAATTTCCATTGGTGCAGTGACGAATGACAACGTACTTAACTACAGTGAACTGGAGACACCCAAACAAACTCTCACTGGCATTGTGGGGGGCGATGCGAAGGTGGGTGATGATGTCGTGCTCAAGATTAACGGATATCACTATTCCGGGCATGTCGTGGAGTTACCTGACCATCAACTGGGCTACAGTATTGCGGTTGATTCCTACGCGTTCAGCGATAATCGCGGACATATCGATTCGGGCGTTAAAGTTACCGCGACGGTAACTTCGTTTGATCACGTGCAAAACGAAGTCATCCAGACCACCGAACACATTGTCCATATTGATAACCACGCGGATGTGAGTATCACTGTTGATCCAGTGACGGGTGATGACATCATCAACCATTCAGAGTCGAGAGAGCATTTCACTAAAGTATCCGGAACTGTGAGTGGGGAAGATGTTCATGCGGGCGACAAAGTTGTCGTCACGGTGAACGGGCGAAACTATGAGACGGTTGTGGCGTCGCTTGCACATCAGAATGGGACGCTGGGTTACAATGTCGATGTGCTGACAAGAGACATGCTTGCCGATCCACATCATACGATAACAGCGCATATTACGGGTCAGGATGCGGCTGGTAACAGACAGCTCGTGGAGGCGTCGAAAGAATTAGTGGTCGATCTGAATGCGGAGGCGACGATTACCATCGACCCGGTGACCGCTAATCATGACAATATGATCAACGCCGCAGAGTCGGGACATGAGTTCACAACCATTACCGGGACGGTAAGTGGCGACGCGAAAGAAGGCGATTTGGTGACTCTGCATGTCAATGGCCTTGATTTAACCGGTCGGGTGGACGCTAACCTTCATTACAGTATTGATGTCAGCACCTACGATTTGATGAGTGATCCGCACCTCAGAGCCTCGATTTCTGTTACTGATAACGCCAATAACACGGCTCTCATTGAAGCTAAGCAGGATATTGTTGTCGATACACATGTTGATGCCACAATTACGGTGGATCCTGTGACAGCAGATAACACGCTAAACGATGAAGAGCTTAATCACCGCTTTACCCTGGTAACCGGCAATGTAACCGGCGAAATGCACGTCGGTGATCCGCTGACATTGACAGTGAATAACCATGTTTATCACGGGACAGTGGAAGACCTGGGGAATAACCAGATGGGCTACCGTATCGCGGTGGAAACCACGGATATTCATTCTGGCGATCATAAAATATACGCCAGTATCGGCGTGACAGATGCAGCGCAAAATAGTGCAGTGGTAACGGCTGAACACCTTGTTGGCATTGATGATCACGCGGATGCTACGGTGACTATCAATATTATTTCAGGCGACGATGTCCTTAATCAGCTGGATCAATCGTCACCGACTACTGTCATTAATGGTTTGGTCACCGGAAATATTAACGCGGGAGAATTCGTGCATCTTACGGTGAATGGTCATACGTACGATGTTGAAGTGAAGCCTCAGGCATATCTTGATAACAAGCTGGGATATTCCTTTGCCGCCAGTACTGCAGATTTGCTTGCTGATCCGCATATTGTTGCAACGGTTAATGCCAGCGATGCAGCAGGCAATACCATAACAGCCGGGGCGACACACGATGTATCAAGGGATGATCGTGCTTATGCAACCATTACGATTGACTCTGTTACTGACGATAACGTCATTAACAATACCGAAGCGCATCAGGAATATACGACTGTCACTGGTCTTGTTAGTGGCGATGTCCATAGTGGCGATCGGGTTGAGTTAATCGTAAATGGACAGCATTATTTTGGCTGCGTTAGCGATCAAGGTGGTGGTCTTCACTACAGCATTGATGTCAGTACTGCAGATTTAATTTCAGGTGATAGTAAGCCCGTGATCCACGCCTCTGTAATGGGTTCCGACGCAGCAGGTAATACCGTTCTGGCTGAGTCTGATCATACTGTAAATATTGATACACGGGCTGATGCGGAAATAAAAGTGGGGTCATTAACACTTAACGGCTCCCGGGATTTTTGGGTCATTGAGGGAACGGTTGGTGGTGACGCAAAAGAAGGCGATGTGGTTAAAATCTTCGCCAACGGGAAAACCTATGAAACGGCGGTGCAGAAATATTCTGATGGTCATCTTGGATTTAACGGCGATCGCCTTATTGATGCTGCAACCGGCAACCCTGTTTATATTAACGCGCACGATTTAGATAATAATGCCGATGTCAGAGTAGAGATAACCAGCACCGATCCTTACGGTAATAGTGAAACGGCAAGCGCTCAGATACATGCTAATGTTCCGTGGCCAGCGACCAGCAATAATGGCACGGTTAATAATGGCAACACCACCACGCAACCTCATAACGACCAACCACATGCCGTTATCACCTTAAATCCGGTTGCAGGTAACGACATTATTAACCAGTCGGATTCGCAGTCACCGCACACGGTTATCCGCGGCACAGTCTCAGGCGATGTGAACCTGGGTGATGAGGTGACCTTACATATCGGAAAAGACAGCTATACCGGCTATGTTACTGAACGTCCTAACTTGCCGGGCGAGTACGGTTATGAGATTAGCGTTGATACGCAAAATCTCATTAATCATCCGGATATTACAGCGACAATCACGGCCCATAATGATCATGGCAGCCAGATTGTTACTGTGTCTAAACCACTGATTATTGATACTGATGTCAGCGCCACAATTAAGCTCGATGATATAGCCGGTGACAATGTTATTAATAGTGTGGAATCCCGGTCTGGCACGACGACCGTTAGCGGTACCGTAACCGGTGACAATGTACATACGGGAAGCAACGTAACATTGACCGTTAACGGCCACCAAATTACGACGCAGGTGTTTGAAGATGCCAGTCATGTACTGAGATTCAGCAAAGAGATAAGCATTGACGACTTACGTCACGACCCTGTTATTGCCGCCAGCGTGACCGGCAACGACGATCATGGCAACGTAATGACGGTAACGGATGGTAAAACGATTGCCGTTGATACCGACGTTAAGGCGACGGTAACGATCAATAGTGTTACGGATGACAACGTCCTTAACCTGTCAGAAACAAAGAGTCCTGTCACACAAATAACCGGTACCGTGTCAGGCGATGTGAATCCTGGCGAATATGTCACGCTGACGGTTAATAACCACAAGTATCATGCCAAAATTGCGCCGGATATGACTTACAAAGCAGATATCAGGACTGTCGATCTGCTGGCCGAACACCGTATTGATGCGAAAGTGACCGGGAATGATACAGCGCAAAACTCGATTGATGCATTCGCGGACCGCACTATAGGTGTGGATACGACTGCCTCGGCAACTATCACCATTAATACCGTTTCAGGTGACAATATCCTCAGCGCGAAAGATCTCAGTTCCCAGCAGACTGAAATTAGTGGTGTGGTTGGTGGTGACGCCCGGATCGGTGATGACGTGAAAATCATGCTCAATGGTCATCTGACTGTTGGCAAAGTCATCGAACTGCCTGGCATGAACGGACAGCCTGGCTACACGATGAAAGTCGATACGGCAGATTTAAAAGCAGAGCTGACGGCTGAATTAAAAGCCCATCCAACCGACACGCCAACGATTACAGTGACTGTTTCCGGCACAGACGATGCAGGAAATTCCTTTAGCCAGCGTGCCGTCAGAGCGGTGGCTATCGATGATCATGCTGATGTGGAGCTGCATATCAACAAAGTCTCAGATGACAATGTGCTTAATCTGGATGACAGCCAAAAACCGACGACGGAGATCAGCGGCACAGTTACTGGCGATGTGCATGCGGGTAATAACGTGATTGTGCATGTTAACGGCAATGATCTGAACGCAATAATTGAACATGGTCCGAGCGGTGAATTAACCTTTAAAGTACTGGTTAATACCTCTGAACTGCTTCAGAACCCGGAAATTACCTATACGGTCACAGGAGTTGATGCTGTTGGAAATACGGTAACCTTGTGCGAAGCCAATAAACTGATCATTGACCAACATGCGGAAAACAGTATTCACGTTAATACGATTGCGGGCGATGGCAAAGTTAATTTGTCTGAACTGATGTCAGGGAAGACGGCAATTACGGGGAGTGTGCAGGGTGATGTTCATGCTGGTGATACGGTAACGCTCGCCGTTAATGGTCATACTTATACTGGCATTATCGTTGAACATACTGACAAGCATCATAGTTCACTGACCTATGACATCCCCGTTGATAGTAATGTCCTCAACGAAGGTGAAAATAGCGTTACGGTTACCGTTAGCGGTAAGGATGCTGCTGGTAATACGGCAACCTCGACCACAACTCAGACTGTCATACTGGATAAGCATGCTGATGCTTCCATCAGCATGGATCCCGTCGCGTCGGATAACATCATCAATGCGGCAGAATCTGGTCATATTTCTGTCAGCGGCGTGGTTGATGGTGATGCAAAGGATGGCGATATTGTCACACTGTTGGTTAATGGTCACGTTGTTCAAACTAAAGTGGTCACCGTCGGCAATCACCTGGGCTATGACGTTGAAGTGAAGAAAGGGTGGTTGCATGAAGGAGACAATGATTTCACGGTGAGTGTGCGGGCAACAGATGATGCGGGAAACAAAGTTACACCGGCCTGGCATCAGAACGTGGTGTTGGATACTCATGCTGATGCCACGATCATTGTGAATAAAGTGACGGGTGATAACCGTATCGATTGGCATGAAGCACGCAACCCGTTCAATCACATTACGGGTTTTATAGACGGGGATGTACATAAAGGCGATCACGTTAGCGCGACGATTAACGGTAAACAATACGATGCAAGATTGCATGAAACTCATGGGCATCTGAGCTATGACATTCCGGTTCAGACCGACAGTCTTCTTAGCGGACACAACGACGTGATTGTTTCGGTGATGGCGCATGATGACCATGGCAATGTGACACGGCAATCACAGCATGTTGATGTGATAGTCGACGCCCCCATTCATCATGGAAAGCAGGAGTTTCATATTGCGGATAAAAACCATCATGCAGCACGGCACGACAGTGGATTAGGCAAGCTGTTTGATGATAATCATGATTCGTTTGCTTTCAATTTTCATCATGGTGAAGCAGGTCAACCCGATGAAAAAGGTCACAGCATCTTTACCGGTAAAGAAAGCGGCGAGCATGGGAAAGTGGATCTTAGCGATCTGGCGCATGAGTTACATGAAATCGCCGACATTACCCTGTTGATGAAAGTTGGCGAAACTCATCATGGGACAATTGCTGCAGCACCTGCAAATCCAGGACATGCCGGTGATACCTCACAGATTCCGTTAAGTGACTCGCATGTTACTTCCACGTATTCGCTGGATCATCTTATAGCCAAACCTGAAAATTATTCGCACTAATGGATCCCCACCGCTGCTGGTACAAGCGGTGGGGGCTTCATTTCAAGATGAATTTTCAGAGAGGGGCCTCTTTGAATATTGAAAACATATTCGATAAAAAGAATATGTTTTTGACTTTTCATCTACGCAGAGAGAAACTTACCCCATGGCAGGAGGTTATTATGTCGCAAATTTCATCCCTACAGTTGTTCAAAAACCTTTCTGACGAGACCCGTCTCGGTATCGTGCTATTACTCCGGGAGATGGGGGAGTTGTGCGTGTGCGATCTCTGTACGGCATTGGATCAGTCGCAGCCTAAGATTTCACGTCATCTGGCGATGTTGCGAGAAAGTGGATTACTGTTGGATCGCAAGCAGGGGAAGTGGGTTCATTACCGCTTATCTCCGCATATTCCTTCGTGGGCGGCGCAGGTTATCGAGCAGGCCTGGTTAAGCCAACAGGACGACGTACAAGCTATCGCCCGTAAGCTGGCATCGGCAAATTGCTCTGGTAACGGCAAAGCTGTTTGTATCTAAAAAATTTGCCTAAACATATATGTTTTTTCGAATGTGAGGTGTTGAAGATGAAAACGTTAACGGTGTTTGATCCGGCTATGTGTTGCAGTACCGGCGTTTGTGGAAGCGATGTCGATCAGGTTTTGGTCGATTTCTCTGCCGATGTGCAATGGCTGAAACAACGCGGGATTCAGGTTGAGCGCTACAACCTCGCGCAACAACCCATGAGTTTTGTACAGAACGCGAAAGCAAAAACATTCCTTGAGGTTTCAGGTGCTGAAGGACTTCCATTGCTATTACTGGATGGAGAAACGGTGATGGCAGGACGTTATCCAAAACGTGCTGAACTGGCTCGCTGGTTTGGCATTCCACTGGAGAAGGTGGGATTAGCACCGACAAGCTGCTGTGGTGGTGAGAGTTCCTGTTGTTGAGTATGTCAGGAGGACGTATGCGTTTCTTACAGAATATCCCGCCTTATCTGTTTTTTACTGGTAAGGGCGGAGTGGGTAAAACCTCCATTTCCTGCGCGACGGCTATCCGTCTGGTTGAGCAGGGCAAGCGAGTTTTGCTGGTTAGCACGGACCCCGCCTCGAATGTTGGTCAGGTATTCGATCAGACTATCGGCAACACCATTCTTCCCGTGAAGTCTGTGCCGGGATTGTCTGCTCTGGAGATCGATCCGCAGGCCGCCGCTCAGCAATACCGGGCCAGGATCGTCGATCCTATTACAGGGCTTCTGCCTGATGATGTTGTTAACAGCATCAGTGAGCAGCTCTCGGGGGCATGCACGACGGAAATCGCGGCATTTGATGAGTTCACCAGCTTGCTGACTGATGCGGATCTGCTGACCCGCTTTGATCACATTATTTTTGATACCGCGCCGACAGGCCATACTATCCGCCTGCTGCAACTTCCCGGCGCCTGGAGCAGCTTTATTGAAAGTAATCCGGATGGTGCTTCCTGCCTGGGGCCAATGGCCGGGCTGGAAAAACAGCGCGAACAATATGCTCATGCTGTTGAGGCGTTGTCCGATCCTGAGCGTACCCGGCTGGTACTGGTCGCACGATTGCAAAGTTCAACATTACGTGAAGTTTCACGTACTCATGAGGAGCTCGCCGCGATTGGTCTTAATAACCAGTATCTGGTCATTAATGGCGTATTGCCAGAAACCGAAGCGGCAGGCGACACATTAGCCGCAGCTATATGGCAACGGGAGCAGCAGGCTCTGGTAAATCTTCCCGCCGGTTTATCTGGCCTGCCGACAGACACCTTATTTCTTCAGCCGGTGAACATGGTTGGCGTATCCGCGCTGAAAAATCTTTTCACTATGCGTGCTGAGGCTGCATCGATACCTGAACAGGTTAATCAGTACCAGCCTGAGAATTTGTCTCTCTCTGAGATGGTCAATGATATCGCCCGCAGTGAGCACGGTCTGGTTATGCTTATGGGGAAAGGTGGCGTCGGTAAAACAACGCTGGCGGCTGCTATAGCCGTCAGGCTTGCGGACATGGGATTTGATGTGCATCTAACGACATCAGATCCTGCCGCACATCTCAGCACAACCCTCAACGGCAGCATCAATAATCTGCAGGTCAGCAGGATCAACCCGCACGATGAAACCGAACGCTATCGCCAGCATGTTCTTGAGACAAAGGGCAGGAGTCTGGATGACGCCGGGAAGCGACTGCTGGAAGAAGATTTACGTTCTCCCTGCACTGAAGAGATTGCGGTATTCCAGGCATTTTCCCGTGTGATCCGCGAAGCAGCAAAGCGGTTTGTTGTCATGGATACGGCTCCTACAGGACATACGCTTTTACTTCTGGACGCTACAGGGGCTTATCACCGCGAGATTGCCCGGAAAATGGGGAATAAAGGACACTTTACAACGCCAATGATGCAGCTTCAGGACCCGGAGCGAACCAAAGTGCTACTGGTCACGTTGCCTGAAACGACTCCGGTGCTGGAGGCCGCAAATTTGCAGGCCGATCTTGAACGGGCGGGGATTCAGCCCTGGGGCTGGATTATCAACAACAGCCTCTCTATTGCAGACACGCGCTCGCCACTGCTGTGTCAACGTGCCCGGCAGGAGATACCGCAGATTGAGGCCGTCAAGCAACAACATGCTACGCGTATAGCACTGGTTCCATTACTTGCATCAGAACCTGGCGGCATCGAAAAACTCAGAGGTCTGGTGGATTAATTGAAAGTATTTACAGGGCAACTCTGTCGCCCTGTCTGGAGGATTTATGTTACTGGCAGGCGCTATTTTTGTCCTGACCATTGTTTTGGTTATCTGGCAGCCGAAGGGATTAGGGATCGGCTGGAGCGCCACATTCGGCGCTGTACTCGCACTGATTTCTGGCGTTGTACACATCGGTGATATTCCGGTGGTGTGGGATATCGTCTGGAACGCAACAGCGACGTTTATTGCTGTTATTATTATCAGCCTGCTGCTCGATGAGTCCGGTTTTTTCGAATGGGCTGCACTGCACGTTTCTCGTTGGGGCCATGGTCGTGGTCGTTTGCTATTTACGTATATCGTTCTGCTTGGTGCGGCGGTCGCAGCGCTGTTTGCCAATGATGGCGCGGCGCTTATTTTAACGCCTATTGTTATCGCCATGCTGCTGGCTCTGGGGTTCAGTAAAAGCACTACACTGGCATTCGTTATGGCTGCCGGATTTATTGCTGATACGGCCAGTCTGCCGCTTATTGTGTCGAACCTGGTAAATATCGTTTCGGCAGATTTCTTCGGGCTTGGATTCTCGGAATATGCGTCGGTCATGGTGCCAGTGGATATCGCTGCTATTGTTGCCACGCTGCTGATGCTGCATCTGTTCTTCCGCAAGGATATTCCACCCACTTACGATCTGGCCCGGCTGGAGGTCCCTGCAAAGGCGATTAAGGACCCGGCAACATTCAGGACGGGCTGGATAGTTTTGATCCTTCTTCTGATTGGCTTTTTCATTCTTGAGCCGCTTGGTATTCCGGTTAGCGCAATCGCGGCAGTTGGGGCAGCCATCTTGTTTGCTGTTGCTAAACGGGGCCATGCCATTAACACGGGTAAAGTGTTACGCGGCGCACCCTGGCAGATTGTCATTTTCTCGCTGGGAATGTATCTGGTGGTCTATGGTTTGCGTAATGCCGGGCTGACGGAGTCTCTCTCCGGGCTACTGAACGTGCTGGCGGACAGAGGGCTCTGGGCAGCTACCTTGGGTACAGGTTTCCTGACAGCGTTTCTGTCTTCCATTATGAACAATATGCCTACTGTGCTGGTTGGCGCGCTGTCTATTGATGGCAGTACCGCAACAGGGGTGATTAAAGAAGCGATGATTTATGCCAACGTTATTGGTTGCGATCTGGGGCCGAAAATTACACCGATCGGTAGCCTGGCAACGCTGCTCTGGCTGCATGTTCTCTCACAGAAGAATATGACAATCACGTGGGGATATTACTTCCGCACCGGGATTATCATGACGTTGCCTGTGCTGTTTGTCACGCTGGCTGTACTGGCGTTACGCCTCTCTTTTACTTTGTAATGAGATACTGAAATGAGCAATATTACTATTTATCACAATCCGGCATGCGGTACGTCGCGCAACACCCTGGAGATGATCCGTAACAGCGGTACTGAGCCGACCGTTATCCATTACCTTGAAACACCGCCATCGCGTGACGAACTGGTCAAACTCATTGCAGAGATGGGGATTGCGGTACGGGCACTGCTGCGTAGAAACGTTGAACCGTATGAAGTGTTGGGGCTTGCTGAAGATCGTTTTACTGATGAACAGCTCATCGAGTTTATGTTGCAGTATCCGATCCTGATTAACCGTCCAATTGTGGTGACACCGCTGGGAACGCGTCTGTGCCGACCGTCGGAGGTCGTGCTGGATATTCTTCCACAGCCACAGAAGGGGGCTTTTACCAAGGAAGACGGTGAGAAGGTTACTGACGCCAGCGGAAGACGCATCGACAGTAAGTAAAATTCAATCAATGGAAGGGCTGATCCTGTAGCCCTTTCATCGTTCTCATCTTTTCCGGCAATACAGGGTAGGGGACATTTCCCTGTGCTTAAAACAGGACAACGTATAACCAAGTTTATATGTGTTCTGGTTTGGGAATATTAGGAAATTCAGGGATATAACTGAGTGGTGCGTCCGAATGGACTCGAACCATCGACCCCCACCATGTCAAGGTGGTGCTCTAACCAACTGAGCTACGGACGCACAAATTTGGAATGGTGCGTTCAATTGGACTCGAACCAACGACCCCCACCATGTCAAGGTGGTGCTCTAACCAACTGAGCTATGAACGCAATGTTGTAGGTGACAACGGGGACGAATATTAGCGGCAGAGGCCGAATGAGGCAAGAGGGAAATGCTATTTTTCTTCATGTTTTCACGCGATTGCAGAGTAATTAAGCAAGTTGATTATATTTTGTTGATTTTGCAGCGTGTTTTTCGTTCATCCCAACCGGTAATAGGGCACAAGTCTACAGAGATATTCCCATGATCTTAAGAATGCTCCGCTGCGAAGCTGTTTCGAAAACGATCGCTTTAATAAACTGCATGCCCTGTTTGTCGTAGAATTTGCGAGCGCGTTCGTTCTGTTCAAGAACTTCCAGCCATAAAAAATCTTTTCCATTACTCCGGGCAAGCTCTTTAATTCTTTCGAACATTAACTGACCGTAGCGTTTACTTGTCTCAGCAGGACAAAGGTAGAGCTTGTTAAGCAGCACGCCTGAAAGCTCCGTCTCAGGTATTGTGCTTTGCCATGTCAATTTCGCAAAACCAATTGGGCGGTCGGTTTCGGCCACATACCAACTGACACTACGGTCTCTCAGGCTCTTTTCAAGCGTGGACAGAGAGTATTCACTTTCTAAAAAATCGTTCATCTCCGCTTCAGACACCCACATATGCTGAAAGTGAGCACGATAGATGCGAAACCCCATCTCATTGAGCAACACCGAATCGGCCAGCGTGGCCTGGCGTATTTGTAATGTCATGGAACGGAACCTGTCTCAGTGGAAAGGTTTAAAGATATCTGATTATGAGAGAAATATCTCTTCCCGGCCTGCCGGTATGCGGTATTCGCCTTGATCACTTTGCCTGAAGGCGTTGTTGTCTGACCGGCAGGCGCAGGGTTTATTTGGTGGCGAGTTTGAGGAGCACTACACCGGAAATGATGAGCCCGACAGCGAGCAGACGAGTAAAGTTAACAGCTTCCCCAAATAGGGTAATTCCGACGAAAAACGCACCTACTGCACCGATGCCGACCCAAATAGTGTAAGCCGTTCCCAGAGGCAAGGATTTCATGGAATAGGCCAGGAGACCAAAACTGAGGAGCATAAACAACAGGGTAACAACACTGGGTATGAGACGTGTAAACCCGTGCGATTCTTTCATTGCTGATGCCCATACCACTTCAAAAATACCTGCCAGAAACAGAGATAACCAGGCCATTGTAATATCCTTACATACGGGTCGTCCCATTGAGATTAATATGCGGCAGGTCGTCCTGCATAGAGTCCGGAATGCCCGGCATCGCTATTTATCAATACACGAAGTGAGTTGCGTTCCCGCTCCGTGATGCACATACCTTCAGGATGTGTTAATTCATATCGGTTTTTAAAACGATCCACCTGAAGAAATGGCCCGCGAGATATCCCAGACAACCCATTCCCAGGGAAAGCGTTACGTTTACCCACGGCATCACACTAGTGGGGAAGACGGATATCTGTGCAAGCAGTTGGCTGATGACAAATCCAGAAAGAAAACCAGCCAAAGTTAATAACCACACGAGTTTACGCATAATAACACCTTATAGTTCTGTGAAGGGGCGTCCCTTTATTTAACTGAACACGACGGGTCGTCCCGACGCTAAATATCCGGTACCGTGTTACCGGCCCTGCATTCTCATTTTGCATATAGTGGTTTTTAGTGCTTACACCTCTTTCTGTCGCTTATTTTTCTGCCCCTGACCGCCATTCAGAACACCCATCCGTGATTCGTAAATGAGCCCGACGAGGAGGATCAACACAAATATGCTTGCCGCAATAAAACCGCTCCAGCCTGCTTCCCTCACCGCTATGGCATAAGCAAACAGGAACAACGCTTCAGCTTCAAAAATAATAAAAAGGAGTGCGACCAAATAAAATTTTACAGACAGTTTCAAACGGGCACTGCCTACTGGCAATACCCCGGATTCGAAAGGTTCATGTTTACTATGTCCGCTGGATCGTCCGCCCATAAAACGGGCTAGCAGAAGTAGTAATGCACCAAGGCCGATCGCTCCGATTATAAATATCGCCAGTGACCAGTGATGGGAGAGATTAGCGATATCCGGGCTCATTCAGATGTCCTCAGTGGGTCATTTGAATGGTATCCCGACGGGCAGGCCTGATATGGCTGGTATTCTGGCAGGGAGCAGGAACCAAAAGCATCTGAGGCGTGTAATATAAGTAATGGAGTTACTGAACTGCAGAGACATGAACGGTCCATAAAATCTTCCTACAGAAGAATGGGCCGTCCCGGTTGATGGATCGTACCTGAGGTCGTCCTCAGGTAGATATAATGTCAAATTTCAAATCACTATAGCACCACTTTTTTTGCTGCCCAGTATTTATCGCAATAAATACCGCATTATTCACCGCAAAATGGTAGGTAAACATGGATATATACATTAAATAATTCAAGTTGCAGGAAGCCAACACACCTGCAACTTGACGTATGACGAGTATAGCTATTTCTTAAATACCGTGACCATTAGGCCGGTAATTATTTATTTTATTGGTTTAAATATTAGTAACCAGCGGCCTTGTTAGCGGCTTTTATGCGATTGCTTCTGGTGTCTTTTTCGTGTTGGTCTTTAGCTTGCATTATGCCACCTGCAGCATCAACCCAATCACTTGCGGTACAACTGGATAATCCCACAGTTAACATAAGGGCAAATACATACTTCATTTTAGCTCCATCATCTTATTATTTGTATAAATAACGTCCATGTAATACGCAAAGTATTTGACGTTGATTTTTTGACTTTAACAAAAAGTCACATTATGGGCAAGGTACGGAATTTCACTGTATAACACTTAATCTATAATCCAATTAATTTAAGGGCAGGGTGGATAATAGATCTGATTCTAAAAATAGCCACCCTCCCGGACATCATCCTGTAACTATAAGATGTGAATGATCAGAACGACAAAGTCCGTGATGGAAATTGACCGGATAGTGCGCTCATAGCTGACGCTCAGGAAAGTGAAAACGGATAGAACTGATAAACCGCCGCCATTGCTGAGACACTCAATATCACGCTGATGATGAAGTATGTTTTGAATGGCTGTTTTTGTGTTTTATGGCGGAAGAGTTGCTGCCCAATAATCGCGCCAGCCCACCCACCTACAACGCCAAACACCAGCAAAGTGGATTCTGGCACTCTGCGCCAGGCATTACGTGCTGCTATTTTGTCCACGCCGTAAATTACCAGCGTCAGTATGTTGGCGAGCAGGAACCACATGACTAAAGGAGACGACGTAAAAAAGCTTCCGATCGCCGCGACGATCAGTAGGAAATAACAACAGCGATTGAGAGTCATATCATTAGCCACGGCAATTTTCAGAGTTTATCGCAGCGCATTATACGCAATCATCGCCATACCGATAGTTCCTGCTGTTTCCCACGAGGCGCTGGTAAACGTGGCGATACATTTTTACACTAATGCTCTGACACTGTAGGTAACCTCTTGCGCAAGGATACATTTTGAAAAGAAAGCTTCGTCAGCGCAATCAGCGCTGGCTATCCATTCAACTGCGACGTGCGAAAAATGAGGGACTGCCATTTAGCTTTTTTATTCATTTCCCTTCCATGCGGGCTGCAACATGCAATGGGGAGCGGCTCAAGCGGCGTGGTCTCATTAGGCCAGACTGGCACCGGGCACTGTTTCATCAGGGATGGGGAGAAGTGCCGATGGTAGGTCCTGGCGGTGATATTTACTGGTTTATAGGTTTCGATAAAGAGCAAGTTCCCATTGAGTTTCAGTCGGTGTGGCGGGACGAGTAGCTTCTCTTGATTCTCTTCTCTCGATCCAATCTTCTGCTTTTTAGCAGACTCATTAAGTCAGCTCGAATAATTTATACTGCGGACGTGAAATAAGCTTCCATCCCAGCAATTGTTGGATTATCCCCGCATAATGCCCGATAGATTTTATCGACGTCCGCTCCTGACATTTTGCGGCCATGAGATTGCCTATGCTGCGCGGGCCAGAACCCAGGCCCAATCGGAACTGCAGAGAATGCGATAGAAGGGCTTCACGCGGCATTTTACAAATTCAAGAATGTCTGCTTCGCTCATCGCTGAGGCCTTAGAAGGATATTCAGGTCCCCAATCATCATAGAGTTCGTCGTATATGCTGTAAAACTTCCAGCAGATGTTGCTAAAGATACGGGAGCTCGGAGATAAGTGAAACGCTGGGATTTGATGCAGCCGTAACTCTACTTCTTTGGAAGTACCGGCATTCATTAGAAACCAGGCTTTGATCCTTAGCCACGTAATTGCACTCGCGCTGATGCTGGGTATAACTATGTTTTTTTCAAGCATATATGCATGAAGGTAGCGCTCAATTTCATCTGAATCAGGATGTTTATCTAAATTGAGGGAGGCTAAAATTAACAATGATTCAGAACTATTGCCGGAGAGTAGTTCTCTTTCTGCCCACTCAATGATCATTTTGTCGTAATCATCGACGCGATAAGCTTCGAAAGCTTCACCAACCGTTTTCAAACAAAGAATTTCGTGTAGGTCATGTTTGTATTTATTTTCCATAACATCATTTAATCCATGTTGTTAAGAGGGGTAAAAGTATGCTTTCGTTGAGATGATCCGGTACAAA
Source organism: Citrobacter sp. Marseille-Q5395 (assembly GCF_947057495.1). NCBI lineage: Bacteria > Pseudomonadati > Pseudomonadota > Gammaproteobacteria > Enterobacterales > Enterobacteriaceae > Citrobacter > Citrobacter sp. Marseille-Q5395. Next base: position 59,689 of record NZ_CAMSEL010000024.1, read on the forward strand.
ATGAGCGTACTTTATTGTCACCCTAATGTCTGTATGTTCAAGTGTAGTGGTCGCCCAAAATTAGGCCTCGGCATGAGAGATTTCTAGAACTACTAAAAGTCTGCTATTGGTACGAAGCGAACAAGTTACCTGAGCTGAAGGTCCGCAGTGAGCAAATAGCAGATGTTAGTGTTGACTGTGGGTTAGCATACCAACGCCATCTTAAATGACTCTGAGGTGTCTGCTAAACCAGGGCGATTCACTTGCCTGCGTCAACTGGTATAGCTTTTCAGCTATACCAGTGTCCTCCTTCAAATTAACGTGGCATTAATGCAAACACGCCCCAACCCAAATACTCTCTCGTCCATCTAACATGGCGTATGGGGGCTATCGTCAGTTCTGCCCGAACGACTTTCGCAAAGTCATCGTCTGGGTTTTCTTCCAGCCACCGGCGCATGGTCATCCACTTAGCGGCTTCATACCTGTCCCAACCCTCCTGGTCCGCCAGCACCATTTCTACTACGTCATAGCCTTGTTCATCAAAAGACGATACCAGTTCGGGAAGAGGGAGAAAATCAGCCACGGACGAGACGCCACAGGCTTCGGCGATCTCCTCCGTGGCTGGGACATGACGCCAGTACGGTTCCCCGATGAGAATAATTCCTCCAGGCCTGAGGCTCTTTGCCAGCAATTTAATCGTCCCGACGACGCCACCTGCAATCCAGGTGGCACCGATGCAGGCCGCTATGTCACATTTTGTATCAACAACGTAACCGGCCGCGTCGTTATGAATAAAATGGACTCGTTCGCTGACGCCGAGTTCATCTGCACGTCGTTTTGCCTGCGCGGTGAAGAGGGGACTCATGTCAATGCCGACGCCGGTAATACCATAATCGCGCGCCCAGGTGCAGAGCATCTCACCCGAACCGCTGCCGAGATCGAGAATACTCGTACCCGGCTTCATACGTAACATGTGGCCCAGTGTGGCATACTTTTCTGGTGTGAACGGGTTATGAATGCGGTGTTCACTTTCGCTAATGGTAAAAATACGTGGGATATCCATTAGTTAATTCCTTTTATCGATGGCGTATTCAGCGGGTTTTGTTCACAGGGGTTAGCTTTTTCAGCCAGCAGAGCAAATAGCTTGCCAGCAAACGTCTCGCTGACCGGCCACTCTGCACTGTCCGGGCACTGTTTTATGCTAAGGCCCGCGTTAGCGAGCAGGCTGGTATATTCATCACCATGCCAGGCCTTCATTTGACTGCCGAACCGGGTAGCTCGACCATTCGCCTCTATTGCCCAGAACCGTGTTGAACTGATTTGTGCCTCTTCATCCCAACTGTTTTCGGTCAACAACAGATGAGGAACAGCAAGGAACAATCCCTGTGGACAACGCTGCCAGTTCGCAGGCGCCATACCCTGACGTTTAACCTCATCGTAGGTATGAACCTCAATGAGCATCCTGCCACCTGGTACCAGCCATCGCCCACAGTTGCTGATGAGGGAGCAAGTGTCTGATGCGCTGAATACGTTCAGTTCCCCAAAGGTCATCATGATGAAATCGAACGGATCATCCGGGCTGTATGTTCGGATATCCTGTTGGATGTATTCAATATTCAGACCGGAGATTTGCGCCTGCTGGCATGCCCATTGGATGGATGCCGGTGAAAAGTCCACTCCTGTGCAGCTAAAACCGCGCTCCGCTAACAGGCGGGTATAAAAACCAGGGCCGCAGCCGAGATCAAGAATGTGTGCCCCATCAGGTAACTGGCGGGCAATCCACGCTACCTGTTGTTCAATTACGGTCAGTCTGCGGCTTGCCCAGTCATGTTCCTGCGACAAATGATTTTCCAGCATACGCTGGCTAAAAGCGGGTTCGTCCCAGGGGATTTTGTCTTCATCCGGTGACAGCTGTATCTGACCCGCGGTAAAAATAATGCTATCGATATCCATCATCTTCTCCTTAACGGTTATCGGACTGGGCGCGAACATTGTTCAGCCCGGTGGTATTAATGCGGTAGGGCTGACCATTGACGGATTTAATCAGTTTTTTTGTTTTGAGTTTTTTGAAGACGGCAAGCGTACAGTCTGCGAGCAAAAGTCCTTCGCGACTGTAGCATTCAACAGAGGTAACGCGGCCTGACGAATCACGGACGTGCGCAATACGCCCACCTTTGGCGAGAACGTGTAAGGTACGTTGTTCCTGACGGGATAAATTCATACTGGAAAACCTGTTTAATCATCATGTGCAAAACGTGCAAACACACAGCGGTGTCCGCATACAATTTCGGCGCATTGATAATCAGTCCGGCCTGAAAAGGTCGGGAAGCTGATTATCGGATGATTACATTCTCCAGCATCAAAGCCTCGGATTGAGTTGATAGGTATTTACGGCGTGAATGATAACACCTGGTTTTTGTAAGTGAATAACCAGGTCTGAAAAGTGTGATCCCGAAGGGAGCCTGTAGTTCATTCAAGCCAGTGGAGTGTATGAACCTGCTGAATATGTTCAAACGCGCGGGCGCTCAGAAAGCGTGCAATTGCTGAACTATAATAATGAAGGTAGTTAAACCACGCTATACAAGCGATGTTAACCAGAAATCTCTAAATATTTCATTGTATTAAATACCTTTCCCCTTCATGGGAACGTTATCTATCTCTCTCCGTGTCTGCTGATGATTTCCACTGGAATGGCATGCAGTTTGATTTTCAACCTGGTTATCAATGACGTTTTCATTGTCGTATAACCGCTAATGGAATGATTAGTATGAATAAATTACCAGGTCTTGCTGTTTCACTTACTATTCTGACAGCTCCCGTTTTTGCTGCACCAGCTCCCGACTGTGTGAAGGTGAATGAAGCTCAAATCGAAGCCCTGTTTGATAAGTGGAACGAGTCGCTGAAAACGGGCGACGCGAAGACAGTTTCTGAAAACTATCTTAGTGATGCGGTATTGCTACCTACAGTATCCAATAAAGCCCGTTTAACGGATGCTGAACGCATTGATTATTTTGAACATTTTCTTGCGAAGAAACCGACCGGGAAAATCGACACTCGTACTATTCGTCTTGGCTGTAATAAGGCGATAGACACCGGAACTTATACATTTACCTTCGCGGATAAGTCCACAGTTTCAGCGCGTTACACTTTCACCTATGCCTGGGATGGTAAAGAGTGGAAAATTTCTACGCACCATTCTTCGGCTATGCCTGAGGGGTAAAAGACGGAGCAGGGGACGGGAATTGACCGTTCCCTGCAGTGAAACTGATATCCAGGTGATGCACCTGGTTTCCGGGAGCTATAGGGATTGAGTGATGAGAGGTATTGGGGATCGTGCAGAAATTTGTTACGGTTTCAGAGTTGCGAGAAAAACTAATCAGCGATTACCTTACATTCGCTCATCAATCTATTGGAAAATTAAGCGATGGACAACCTGGCCGACTATGTAAATGCAATTAAAAATGGGAAAAATGTCATTTGCATTGAAGAGCTCTGGAATCGAGATGATTTGGCGGAAGTAGAGATCTCCCATATGACCTGGCATCATGATTCAGGGGTCGTTATCAGTTGTATTTGCGAAAATGAGTTGGTTCAACCGCTATCAGACATATGCCCGGAATGCTGTATCAAATGGGGGATTGTTGATGCGGCGGGTCGGGATATCAGACCGCGGGAGAAAACTTTTCACAGTAAATGCCAGGAGTCGTACTGGCTAAAAATGAATCGCTAAAATTCGCAACCCGTATCAACAACATGTGCGGTATTTTGCGAGTATGGCCGATGGCGGTAATAACCGTGCTGCGGTGAAAATAATCAACTCTATAACACCGCGGCTGTCACTGGCTCAGAAAGGACCATCCGGGGGTTAAACAACGTGCCTGGCTATTGCTGAGTACAGGCTGCATCATTCAACACCCGCTGGTGATACAAAATTCCTCCGTGTCTTTTACGTTATGGCGAGTTGTTACAGGCGATGTCTTTATGCCTGGCCCAGTCCACCATTCCCTGGAAATCAACGATGACTACAGATTCATCCCCAACCACCCAGGCATCGTGACCCGGGGGGATGCGTGACAAGTTACCGGGCAGACAATCGAATTCACTACCATCATCCATCTTCACCCGTAGCACCCCGGCAACGTGATACTGAAAGTGAGGGGCTTCACAACTCTTCGTACCTGCGATGGGTTGAACGGATGTTGCCCAACGCCAGCCTGGTTCCAGTACTGCACGACCGACGATCGCTCCTCCTATATTGAGAAGCTCCAGTCGTCCATGTGGAAATTCGCGAATTTCGTCTGGAATACCGAATGATTTCACTTCTGCTTTGTCCATTGCGCACCTCCTTAGATTGAATACGCGCATGGTCGCACTTAAATTATATCTGCTTTGGTTGTTTTTTGTTCTATTTCTCGAGGGGACAACGTGGTGACGGGATGGTAAATGATTCCTGTCGGGGGCTGGTTTTGACCGTGGTGTTAGTAATGCCAGCGCAGATAGTAGTAAAATATTGCCCTGGTGGTGCTACTGCACGGATTCACTAAACAAGGTTAACTCGATGAAAAACAAACATGCGCTCTCTCTGATGTGTTATCAGATGCTGGAATCTGGCGCGTCTCGCCGTACAGTGAAAAGAGCGCTCACATCCCATCGTGTAAAAGGTCGCCAGGCAGTAGTACTGCTCTGCAAGCAAGAGATGGCGCTGTTGAGATCCGGGAAGATAGCGATACAAAGCACGACAGCCCGGTGAGCCGCCGGTAACTCGTCGGCAGGGTGAACGCCTTAAAATAATTCGCATAATTATCAGGGAAGAAGACCATGACGGAGTATTGGTGGCAGGATCTTTGTGATCGCGATAATAACTGGCTTGGCCTGGAGTTTACCCTCAAGAAGAGTCATAAAGCCGGGCCGGTGATGGATATGCTAAGTGGCCGCTACGGTCGGATGGCGTTGCAGATCTCTGGAGAGACATTATTCTGGGCTTCAATGCTGGAAGATCATTCTGGTGTCTGGGTGGTGTTTAATTCGGAACATTCAGGCCCGCAGGCGTTATTACCTTGCGTAACGTCTGAAGATATTGAACGGATCAAAAGCAAAGGGAAAAGGGCATGGACGAGTGAATGGTGTCGTTATTTTTCTCGTCAATTAATGAATGCGCCAGCGCCACTACTGTCACCTCGCCGTTGGTTACTCAGTCCAATGGCGTTGACCCGACGTTCATCGCCATACTCATTACAACAGTCTCTTTCTGTTAAAAACTGGCGTTTTGACTCTCCTGAAAGTAGCGGTAATTTTGGCTGTCGCTGGACGCTTTACGGTGAAGATTTTCCCGATCTTGTCCAGCCGGAAAAAGTCAGACTGGTCGACTGGTGGTGGGGAAACCATCTGCTACTTGGGCGTTATCCCGTAAGCCCGGATGCCGGAAGGGTTAAATGGTGGCGTAAAAAATCTCGCGAGGGAACATTGCCTCCAGTGCTGGTCTGGTATATCGGCGGGCTGGGAGCGTTTGTGATCCTTGATGGTCATTACCGTTTGCAGGCTGCAGTTAAAGAGGAAATTGCGCCGTCTTTCTTAGTGTTGAGTGAACTTAATGAAAGAGAGTTCCCCTCAGATCCTGTTCACCAGCAACGAATTATGCGGGCGCTGGAAAAGCAACAGCTCAATAATCCTGAGCATCGAATTGCAGCGATAAATCAGACGCTGATAAATCTCTACGATACACGTTATTTTTATACATCAACGCATAGCCGCGCCGTTCTTGGTGAGGGGATACGATGGGCTCAGGAGGTTGATGGCTTTTTGCAAAAATATCACCTGGAAGCCTTCCGGGAAAAGATATTTAAACGGACAAACGCATAGATGGATTGGCCCACGAGTTGCATCAGAAAAACTCCATTTTTTCATAAGGATGTGCTTTGCACTCGTTGAGTCGACTCTCTAAACTACCAATATGTACTTCCAGCTTGTGTCCATCCGGATCCAGAAAGTAAATGGATTGGCCTTCGCTCTTGTTCGACTTCCATTCGACAATGCCGGATGACCGCAGTTTCTCAACGAAATTGGCAAATTTATCGGATTGGATGCTGAATGCGTAGTGGGTATAGTCCAACTGAGGTTTAACGACATCGGCGGAAAGGCATAACCATAGCTCTCCCAGTGAAAGATAGGCCCCGCGACTCCACCTGGCCTGAGGGACAAAACCAAGCTCGTTCACGTAAAAATCAAAACTTCTTGCTACATCACTAACAGCAAGAGTGAGATGGTTTAGTCCTGTCAGCATGTTAAACCCTCATTTCAGGATGGAGAATATTTCAGCCTGCTTCCAGCATACCAAAGCTCACAATACGCGAACGACCCAACTCTTTTGCGCGATAGAGCGCCACGTCTGCGGCACGTAGCAGGTTGTCGCTTTGCGCGTGTTGCGGGTAACTGGCAACGCCGATAGAGACATCAACATGGCCAATATCCGACACGCCAAAACGCAGTGACAGTTCGCGTACGCCGTTGTAAATATCCGTCGCGAGTCGGTTCGCGGCCTCTTCACCCATGCTGGTCAGCAGGACCAGGAACTCTTCGCCGCCGTAGCGAAAGGCCATTCCATTGTCGTGTACAACGCGCTGAATAATGGCAGCGACGCTTTTGATGACGCCGTCACCCGCTTCGTGACCAAAACGGTCATTTATGTTTTTGAAGTGATCGATATCGATCATCAGGCAACTGAGTGGCTCCTGATTGCGTATTGCCTGGCTCATCTGGGTTCGCAGGGTATCTTCCAGATGATGACGGTTGCGCAGACCGGTCAGGGGATCATAGAGCGCCTTTTCCAGCAATGCGTCGCGTAGACGCTGGTTGGCTAAGGCCAGGCCGAGTGCCTCCGCCATCAGTTCCAGATAGGCTCGGGAAGGTGCGCTTTCCTCGCTTAGATTCTGGAATGAGAGCAGACCAATCGCTTCGCCCTGGGCAATCAGCGGCACACACAGCGAGTGATTCTGGCACGATTCCGGCAGATGGTAGCAGGCGATATCCGGCTCACCGTGTACCGGTGGATGGCTCTGCCCACGACGAACTGCCCAGCATTCATCCGGGTGGAAAGCATCCGCTTTGCCCTCAGGTGAAAGCCATTCAGCGACACAGCGCATCTGCCAGGGATCCCGATCAAGGATGTAGAGTCGACCAGCAATCCCGGGCGCAATGTTTGGTGCAAAAAGCTCCGCTACGTTGATCACATCCGCAAAATTCTCGCAACCTTGTAAACGCTGCGTCATACGTGCCAATAATTCGCGTATCGCCCAGTCTGCATCACGCTCTTTCTCCAGTCGCTGTCGCACCAGACCGTTCTCGCGAAAAATTCGGATTGCCTGCGCCATATCTCCGATCTCATCAATCTGGTTGAAATTGGGCGTTTCAACGGCGTAATCCTGTGAAGCCAGCCGGTGAACAACGTCACTGAGGCGCACGACGGGGCGTAGCACGCGGCGTTTTAGAATAAATCCGAGGACAAATAAAAATAACAGCGCCGTCAGTCCAACCATCACTTCTGACAGCGTGCGCAGGGTGCGGGATGCCTGAGTAGCTTCCTGAATCGTGTCGCGAACACGATTGTCGAGTATCTGCCGAAAATGGTCTATCCGATCCTGCGCTCGCTCCAGTTCTTGTTCATAGGCTTTACTGAAGAGCAGGGCGATGGCTTGCTGATCTTCTCCGCGCGCCACGCTGGAAAACGCCATCGCTTGCTCTTCCTGCAATGTATCAACGATTTGTAGACCTTCATGCAATAGCGCCAATTCTTCGCCCGTTGCCCCGGCGTCTTTCAGGTTCGCCAGCCGGTGCTCAATCTCTTTTAGCGACGTTTCCTTCTGGCGATAGGTGTCCAGGGTGTCAGGGTTTTTAGTGACAGCGTACAAACGGGCCAAATCAGACAGCGACCAGGCGTCGGTTTCCACCTCCCCGGTCAGTTTGTCGAATACATACCGCTGCTCTACCGCCTGGCGTTCGGTATTATCTGCGTTGGACGCCATCAGCATGACGACGCCGGAGACAATGGTCAGACATACCGTCGCGCTATAGGCCCAGTTAGTTATTGTGGCGATTCGCACCTGTGAGTTCCTTTTGCGACGATTAATGAATAAGCATGATTGAAATTATAGGAAACGTATGATTTTGCGTGAAAATAAAAAGGCGACCATTGGCCGCCTTTTGTTATCGTCACACCATTACAAATCTGGAGGATTTTTTCCTTCTTCCATAAACGCTTCGTCGATTCCTTCTGCATTTCCTTCGTGGTCACGACCGGAGAACAGGTTCCAGCTGGCAAGGAACAGCGCGGCAATCAGAGGGCCGATAACAAAACCGTTGATTCCGTAGATCTCCATCCCGCCGAGTGTGGAAATCAGAATCAGGTAGTCAGGCATTTTAGTGTCTTTACCCACCAGTAGCGGGCGCAGGATATTGTCCACCAGACCGACAATAATCACGAAAAATCCGACGATAAACAGTCCCTGCCAAATTTGCTGTGTGGCGAAGAGGAAAATGGCTGCTGGTACCCAGACAATCGCTGAACCAACCGCGGGAACCAGTGAAAGAAACGCCATCAGCGCGCCCCACAGAATGCTACCGTCAATGTCGACTATCGCAAAAGCAATGCCCCCCAGCGTACCCTGAACAACGGCAACCACCGCAGTGCCTTTTACCGTCGCCCGCGTAACGCCGACGAATTTGGCGAACAGATGCTGTTTGGCAAAATCTGAGAGTGGTAACGAATCCAGAATCTGTCGAACCAGATACGGCCCATCCTTCAGCAAGAAAAACAGTAAATACAGCATAATGCCAAAACTGATGGCAAAGCCGAAGGTCCCCTTACCGATCAGGAACGCGCTACCTGCGAGGTACTGCCCGCCCTGTAACGCAATGTCAGAGAGTTTTTTCTGGATCTGCGTGACATTATCGAGATTGTGTTCCGCGAGGAACGTTCTGGCCCAATCCGGAAAGTACGACAGGATCGAGCTAACCACTTCCGGGAACTGCGTATTGTTCTGTTGCAGCTTGGTGTAAACCACATTCAGTTCAATCGCCAGCGATGACAGGATCACCATCAGAGGGATAAAGACAATCAGACAGATAATACCGATGGTAATCAGCGATGCCAGCCCGTTGCGATCCCCCAGTGCGCTGCGAAGTTTATTTTTCACCGGGTTAAAGATTGTGGTTAATATTGCGGCCCACAGAATCGCGGAAAAGTAGGGGGACAGCACGTCGAAGAACGCCCATGTGACGAGGGCAAGAATGAAAATGAAGAAACCTTTGGTCAGTCCGTTAAATCGCATTAGTGAATCCTGTAACTGAGAAGCAGCCTCGACTATAGAACCGTTCAGCAAATTTACCAACTTTCACTGCGAATACCCGCTAATTTGTGGGGGGATAGGGCGTGTGCCAACAGCTATATTATTTCTCGGTCATTTTCCCGGTGAAGAAACTAAATTCATCATTATTGATATATTCAGTCATTTCTCTGTAAGCGCTCTGTTGATTAAAGAAGACAATGTCTCAAGCTGAACAGTGAGTTGTATACTTAACCAGACGTATCCGTGAACCGCGCTTTCCATGACGTCATCACTTTCACAAGAAAGTAAAAGGTCATGTAATTCTTGAGTGATTTCATTCAGACGTTCACTGTTTGAGGCTATTGGTGAGGGGTTTCCTTTATGCAGGGCATGAGCCAGTGCTCTGAGCGTGTGTTGAGTCATTTCCTGCATATCGGAAAGAGCATGGGAGTTTAGAATCAAAAAGCGACTTCTGCGTGAGGCCCAGTGAGCGTTGAGCTGAAATTTTTGTGCGGCAACCATATCACGGGTTATTGACTGAATTTCTTCAAGCAGTTTTATCGGTATCCGGGTTTCATTATTTACTGGCGTGATCAGATTGCGCATTTTGACGACTTTATTCAATGCCCGGGTTTGCAGACTGGTCATTCTGGGAGGATAAAGCACGTTACGCGAGACGCTCGCAGTATTGATTTTTAAATAATCAGATAAAAAATCGGCCAGCTGAATACGCCAGTTAATGAATGCCCTTTGGGGAAGTATGCTGGTAAACAGCATCGCCAGAATACAGCCTAAAATGATATTGGTACTACGCCATAGCGCTGTTTGTATATCTCCGGCAGGAGCACTGCTAACTACTGCCAGCGTTATCCCTACCAGTAAGGCTGCATATGGACGTTTGCTGATAGCCAAAAAACCACAAAAGAAAGCAGCGCAGCCGCACCACAACAGCATTAAGGGTAGAGAATAGACTTCAATGTGTAGTGCGATGATCCCCAGAATCGCTCCTGTTACGGTACCCGCCATGCGTTCAAACGCTCTGGGAATTACGTTGCCCATGTAGCTGACAGGCCCCATAACGACGATAAGTGTAATAAGGGGCCACGAATGATCGGGTAACTTCATCATTCTTATAAGTAAAAAAGTCAAAACAAATGCCACAGCAATGCGTATTCCATGAACCACACGATAGTTGCGGTAAATCTTTAACTCGAGTGAACTAATGGGTCTGTCTCGTTGCACTGAAAAGAATGATTTCGTCATTTCATGTGAGCTTATAAGCGAAGATCATACGCTAAAGAGTATTCATATTTGTTCTGGTTTTTTTACCAGGGAACTGTATACAGATTTGAACTGCATTCATTTTTATATAATGCAGGCAATCAATTGACAATATGTATTAACGAAATGCCAGTATGTAAATGACCAGTGCAATTGCGAGGAATACCCAATATTGCGAGTGATAATGGAAATATTTTTGCATTGAAAGCCTCCTTCTGAGTTGGTCCTTAAGTAATGACAGAACTAAATGTCAACATCAAATATAAAATGGCGATACTCAAATTCTAAATCATTACATAATGTTTCAACTATGAACTGAATGAGAGTAACGAACAAAATAGTTTGTCAACATTGTAATTCTGTTATCAGAAGATCTGGCATTAAACCGCGGGTTAACAAAAGGAGTAAGCTATAGCGGCACCGAACTGCAAAAGTGCAGCAGGCATTCCAGGAATGCCTGCTGACAGGGATCATTTGGAGCAATAGACTCTGGCTTCTTTAGGGGTATAGATACCAATAGTGATGATTCGTAAGAAAACATCCATACCTGATTCCTGTACTTCGGTACGAATAACTTTATCAGCACCGCCACAAACCCGCGCTGCATTAATGGTTTGCGACTGTCCAATACCGTTAACAAAAAAGGTTTGTCTGGTTTCTTGCGTTGGTTTCTCAGAAATTCCATGATTTATTTCAAAGGTTTGTTGTGCGCAACCTGATAATGCTGTAGCGACAACCATTGCCGTCATTAACTTTTTCATTTTTACCATTTCATCGTAAGGGAAAGGAGTCGCATATTCTTATTTATTGCAATGGACTCATATCCGACCAGTTACTAATTTTATGTTTATAATAAACTCGTTTAGTCATTGTTTATTTATAGGGGATGGCGTGTATTTTTGAATTTTGCGCATCAGCGTGGAATAGTAAGCCATAGCGTTTAGTCTCCGGTTAAAGTCTATATTAATATTTTGCTAACCATTAAATTTAACCTGGATTCGCCAGCAGGCTGAAAATTCGTTATGATCCGCACCCATACTCCATCCGGGCAGCCTGATGTCTACTATTTTCGATACCTTTATTGCCCCGCCGTGCCATGATGAGATAGAGACGCTCTATCAGGATGAACACCTGGTGCTTATCAACAAACCCGCCGGGTTACTCAGCCTTTCCGGGAAAAATCCGCAAAATCTCGATTCAGTGCATCACCGGCTGGTACAGATTTTTCCCGGCTGCACTTTGGTCCACCGTCTTGACTTCGGGACATCCGGGCTAATGATCATTGCGCGGAATAAAGCTATCAACGCCGCACTTTGTCAGCAATTCAGCCAGCGAACGGTGACTAAAATGTATAGTGCCTTACTCTGCGGGCATCTGGATAATGACGAAGGGGTAATCGATGCGGCGATAGCCAAAGATCCAGCACTGTTTCCGCTGATGACGATTTGTCCTGTGAACGGCAAGCCTGCGCGCTCGCATTACCGGGTTGTCGAGCGCTTTTATCACGAAGTGGAGCAAGGGACGTTATTGCCATTGACGCGGGTGCAGCTCAGCCCGGAGACCGGACGCACACATCAGTTGCGCATTCATTGCCAGCAGTTGGGGCATCCTATTTTAGGTTGTGATCTGTATGGTGGTCGCTTGTTGCCCGGTACTGAACGAACGCCCCGGCTGATGCTACATGCCAGTGAATTGAATTTTGTGCATCCCATTAGCGCAAAGTTGATCAATGCCCGTAATGCCAGTCCATTCTGAAACTGGTAAAAAAAATAGCCACCAGGCGGTGGCTATTTGCGTACTATCGGGCGGCGCGTTGCAAAATAATGGATGACGGCTGGCGTTGCAGATAGCGCATCCGCAGCATCATCAACACTGCAGCGGAGGTCAGGCCAATAATAAAGCCTATCCAGAAGCCTGCAGGCCCCATGCGATCGACAACCAGATCGGTCAACGCAAGAATATATCCACTCGGTAAACCCAGCAGCCAGTATGCCGTCAGGGTAATAAAGAAAATAGAACGTGTATCTTTATAACCACGTAAGACCCCGCTGCCGATGACCTGGATAGAGTCTGAGATTTGATATACGGCGGCCAGTAACATCAACTGGGCGGCCAGCGTCACGACTTCAGGGTTATTGTTGTAAAGCAGGGCAATTTGCTCACGCAATGTGACGGTGAAGATTGCGGTTATCATCGCCATGCAAACGCCGACCCCTAAGCCTGTTCTGGCGGCGGTTTGCGCATCCAGCGTAGAGCCCTGGCCCAGACGATAACCGACGCGGATCGTAACGGCGGCAGCCAGCGACATCGGCAGTACGAACATTAACGAGCTAAAGTTCAGTGCGATTTGGTGTCCGGCGACATCAACAATTCCCAGTGGGGAAACCAACAGTGCGACTACGGCAAACAGTGTGACTTCAAAAAATAACGCCAGCGCAATGGGTAAACCCAACTGGACCAGACGTTTCATTACTGCGGTGTCTGGTTTCTGGAAGCCACGCACATTACGGATATCTCGCATTGATCGTGCATGTTTGACATAAGAGAGCATGGCGATAAACATCACCCAGTACACTGCCGCCGTCGCTACGCCGCAGCCAACGCCGCCGAGTTCCGGCATACCCAAATGTCCATAGATGAAAACATAGTTAACCGGAATGTTCACCAGCAGGCCGAGAAACCCCATTACCATCGCCGGTTTGGTTTTGGCCAGCCCCTCGCACTGGTTACGGGCAACCTGGAAGAACAGATACCCCGGTGCTCCCCACAACAGCGCACGCAGGTAACCGACTGCTTTATCTGCCAGCGCCGGATCGATGTTATGCATGGAACGGATAATGTATCCCGCGTTCCACAGCACCACCATAATCAAAATGGATACGCTGCCCGCAAGCCAGAATCCCTGGCGTATCTGATGGGCAATGCGATCGCGGCGACCAGAGCCATTGAGCTGCGCAATTACTGGCGTTAATGCCAGCAGCAGTCCATGACCAAACAAAATGGCCGGTAGCCAGATGGAGGTCCCGATGGCAACGGCCGCCATGTCCGTCGCGCTGTAACCTCCAGCCATGACGGTATCGACGAACCCCATTGCGGTTTGGGCGATTTGCGCAAGAATCACCGGAATTGCCAGAGCTAATAACTGACGCGCTTCTATTACATACTTTTGCACGTTTACACCTTATTACTCTTCATACTCCAGGCTGCAGGTTTGTTGGTTGCGTTCGTTTGCCCCGGTCACACAGTGGTTTATGTCCCGGACCTTACTCACCGCTTCCCTGCAACTCGAATTATTTTGAGTATCTATTGTTGTTATTTAAGAGACAAAAAAGCCGCCTTAAATGGCAGCAAGGAGAAAATGCTGAGGAAATTGCAGTCTATTGTAGCGAGGAATGCATAATTCTCCAGTGAAAAAACAGGTGGGGGCGGTGCATTGCTGGCAACCTGTTTTTTCACCTGCTATTGTGCTCAGCAGAGATGTCTTAATTGAGTTCAGGAGTTACAGGTATGTTTACGGGTATTGTGCAGGGCACCGCAAAACTGGTGTCTATTGATGAGAAACCAAATTTTCGCACGCATGTAGTGGAGTTACCTGAATACATGCTGGAGGCGCTGGAGACCGGCGCATCGGTGGCACATAACGGTTGCTGTCTGACAGTGACTGAAATTAATGGCAACCGCATCAGCTTTGACCTGATGAAAGAAACACTACGTATTACCAACCTTGGCGATCTGCGGGTAGGTGACCTGGTAAACGTAGAACGTGCAGCAAAATTCAGCGATGAAATTGGCGGACATTTGATGTCGGGTCATATTATGACCACCGCGGAGGTGTCGAAAATTCTGACCTCCGAGAATAATCGGCAGATATGGTTCAAGGTCCAGGATACGTCGCTGATGAAATACATCCTGTATAAAGGATTTATCGGTATTGATGGCATCAGCCTGACGGTAGGCGAAGTGACGCCGACGCGCTTCTGCGTGCATCTGATCCCGGAAACGCTGGAGCGTACTACGCTTGGCAAGAAAAAGCTTGGCGCGCGGGTAAACATTGAAATCGATCCACAAACACAGGCTGTTGTTGATACCGTTGAGCGCGTACTGGCCGCGCGCGAAGGCGCGATCAGCAACATCACCGGTGAGGCTGGGGCCTGAGTCATGATGAAAAGCCCCCGTCGCGAATGGGGGCCGAAAGAACTAGCGGGGAACGCGCAGGCCGTGTTCCACACCGCGAGAGAAAACCACCTGCCAAAGCTGAATATCACGTGCGCGAAATGCACCGGCACAGGCGTTGAGGTAATAACTGAACATGCGTTTAAAACGCTCAGTATAATTATCGGCAATCTCCGGCCAACTCTCCATGAAACGCTCATGCCAGGCCATCAACGTGGTATCGTAATCCGCACCAAAATTGTGCCAGTCCTCCATCACAAAATGTGACTCGCTGGCGTTGGCAATCTGGCGTACCGATGGTAAACAACCGTTCGGGAAGATGTATTTGTTAATCCATGGGTCAACGTTATTGTCAGTTTTCTTAGAACCGATACTGTGCAGCAAAAACAGACCATCTGGCTTTAAATTGCGATCAACCACGTCAAAGTAGGTGTTGTAGTTTTTTGGCCCCACATGCTCAAACATACCGACGGAGACAATGCGGTCAAAGCGGTCGTTCAGGTCGCGGTAGTCCTGGAGTAAAATAGTAACGTCCAACCCTTCACAGCGCGCCTGCGCCAGTTTCTGTTGTTCCGCTGAAATCGTCACGCCCACCACACTCACGCCGTATTGTGCTGCCATAAACTGGGACAGGCCTCCCCAGCCGCAACCAATATCGAGCACGCGCATTCCTGGCTTCAACTGCAGTTTCTCGCTAATCATTCTGAGCTTCGCCTGCTGGGCAGCTTCCAGGGTGTCGGCATCTTTCCAGTAGGCGCAGGAATACTGCATATAGGGGTCGAGCATGCGGGTAAAGAGATCGTTGCCAAGATCGTAGTGCTCTTTGCCGACAACCCACGCGCGCTTTTTAGTCTGTAGATTAAACAGACGCGCCGTTGCGATACGGAGAGTATCTTTGAAATGGCGGGGGAGTTGGCTTTCCAGATCTGCGCGTAAGACTTTGGTAAAAAACATATCCAGACGATCGCATTCCCACCAACCATCCATATAGCTTTCACCTAAACCCAGCGACCCTTCCTGCAGGACACGTTTGAAAAAAACGGGGTTTTTAACGCGAATATCCGCCGGCGCAGAACCATTAATCGTAATGCCCGCACGGCTTAGTAATTCATTGGTGATTCGGTACCAGTTATCATCCGGTACGCTGACGTCTTCTATACACGATGAACTCATAGCTTCTCCATCACTGGTCGGTGATCAGAACCTTAAAACAGCGTAGACGCTTTTTTGGTCTTGTGAGAAATTTCACGGAATTAATCCGTAATCTATTATCCGACGTAGAACAGAGGAAGGGAGAACCCCTTGCCGAAAAGACCATCCGTGGAAAAACGGGAACAACCTTGTTCCCGTTAACACAGAATAATTATCGTAATTTTAACAACTGGAAATCAGTATAGGCCTGAATATTTGGTGATTCAACCGAAAATTGTTAGCCAGCTAATTAAGTTATGACGGTTATTAATGTGACTCACCATGTGCAATCTGAGAGCCCTCATTCGCCAGGGAATCATTCTCTTTTTGCGACTGCATTTTATATCCAAGCGCAGCCAGGAACACCGTTGACAGCATTACGCTGGTGGTTGTGAGCAACGGAGTACTGATTAACCACGACACCACAAGGCTTGCCAGGAAGCATAAACCCAGTTGTAGCGTGTTCTGCATCGCCGCTGCGCGTCCTGTTGCCTGCGGGAAAGGACGTAGTGCCTGAGCGACGACAATCGGATAGATCGCGCCGTTCGCTATCGCCATGACGCAGAATGGGATCAAGATTTCGGCCAGTGCAACGTGGTGAATAAAACCGGTTGCCCATGTGGCAATAACGCTGATTGCATACAGGATCAGTAGCCATGGCAGCAACTGGCTACCCTGCCATTTTTGCAGTGCGGCGCGGCAACCGTACCCGCCGATCAGGAAGGCGATAGTTTGTGGAACATAGCTCAGTCCAATTACTGCCGGGCTATAGCCCATCTCGCTCAGGATAAACGGTGAGCCGGTCAGCCATGCGAAAAAGCTCGCAGAACATGCCGCATAAATCAGTACATTTCCACGGTATGTTTTAGAACGCAGTAGCGTCGCGAACGTCAACGCGTCCTGACTATCGTCACGCGCTTTTGCCGTCGGTTTTAACCGCAGGGCAGGCAACATCAGGATCAAGGTAATCGCAAACAGGGTGGCAAAAATGGCCTGCCAGGAAAAATGTACCAGGATCCAGCTACCTAATAAGGGCGCGAGGGCAGGTGATAAGCCGACCAGAGGCATAATGGTGGCAAAGATACGGTTAACTTTTTGCGAGGGATAGTAATCGGTAACCAGCGCCTGCCAGATTACTGATGCGGCACAAACGCCGACGGCCTGGACGAAGCGCAGCACCAGCAAGCCGGTGGCGTTTTCAACCCATAGCATCCCCAGACTACCCAGGGCGAAGATGGATAATCCCAGCAATAAAATTGGCTTACGACCATAGCGGTCGGAGAGCGGCCCCCACAGAAGCTGCGCAACGGCAAAACCGGCTAAGAACAAACTAAGGCTGGCGCTGACGGCAGACGCAGGGGTTTGCAGATCGGACTGAATAGCAGCAAAGGCGGGCAAATACATATCCGTTGCCAGAAAGCCGAGCACGCTAAGACCGGCCAGCCAGACTAAAAACCCTTTTCCAGGTTGCATCATCATTTCTCTTTTTAAGCAGTAAAACAGTGTCGCAGAGTGTAGTGAGTGAAATTCTCGCTGTGAAACGCTAATATTTGTTTACTGATTTCAAAATTTTTGTAGGCAGACTATGTGGTCGGAATATTCACTTGAAGTCGTTGATGCGGTTGCGCGTAACGGCAGCTTTAGTTCGGCTGCGCAGGAGTTGCACCGTGTACCTTCGGCGGTAAGCTACACCGTTCGTCAACTGGAGGAGTGGCTTGCAGTTCCGCTTTTCGAGCGACGTCATCGGGATGTGGAACTAACACCCGCAGGGGCGTGGTTTTTAAAAGAAGGTCGGTCTGTTATCAAAAAAATGCAGATCACTCGCCAGCAATGTCAGCAAATCGCCAACGGCTGGCGAGGGCAGCTCGCGATTGCAGTCGATAATATTGTGCGACCGGAACGCACCCGGCAGATGATTGTGGATTTCTATCGTCACTTCGATGATGTGGAACTGCTGGTTTTTCAGGAAGTGTTTAACGGTGTCTGGGATGCGCTATCGGATGGCCGCGTCGAACTGGCGATCGGTGCAACGCAGGCGATTCCGGTGGGGGGACGTTACACGTTTCGTGATATGGGAATGCTGAGCTGGAGTTGCGTGGTGGCGAGCCATCACCCGCTGGCTTCGATTCCCGGGCCATTAAGCGATGACACGTTGCGCAACTGGCCGTCGTTGGTTCGTGAAGATACTTCGCGCACGCTACCGAAACGAATCACATGGCTGCTGGATAACCAAAAACGTGTCGTGGTACCGGACTGGGAATCCTCTGCTACCTGTTTATCGGCTGGGCTATGTGTGGGCATGGTGCCAACACATTTTGCTAAACCGTGGATCGATAGCGGTAAGTGGGTTGCTTTGCAGCTGGAAAACCCTTTTCCTGATGCCGCATGTTGTCTGACCTGGCAGCAAAATGATACGTCGCCAGCACTGCTCTGGTTGCTGGACTACCTGGGAGATAGCGAAACGCTGAATAAAGAGTGGCTACGGGAGCCGGAACAGGCTCCCGTATAACAGGTTTAACGACGGTAATCGCGGAATGGGCCGTCGGCAACGGAGCGACGCTCCACCAGTCGAGGATGGACCTCAATAGATTGCGACTCTTCGCGCTTGTTTACGATACGGTCTAACAGCATATTGAAGGCAGTCTCACCTAACGAATCTTTCGGCTGGTGAATCGTGGTCAACGCTGGCGTGAAGAAGCGGGCGTTGCGCACGTTGTCATAACCGATCAACGACACATCCTGCGGTACACGCAAACCCATCTCGTCAGCGGCGCAAAGAGCACCCATCGCCATGATATCGCCACCGCAGAAGACGGCCGTCGGACGATGCGACTGGGAGAGGATTTGCTGCATGGCGCGATATCCGGATTCTGGTTCAAAATCGCCCTGTACGATCCAGTTTTCAGGTACTTTAATCAGCGCTTCTTCCATCGCTTTCATAAATCCTGCCAGGCGTCCGGCGCCGGTGTTGCGCTCCATAGGGCCTGGAATCACGCCAATCTCGCGGTGGCCGCGTTCTACCAGATATCGACCCGCCATATAACCGCCTTCGAAAGCGTTATCAATGACCGTGTCGGTAAAGTCGGCTTTCGCTTCGCCCCAGTCCATGACGACCATCGGAATATGGCGATACTCTTCGAGCATGGAAAGCAGTGATTCCGGATACTCAGAGCACATTACCAGTAAGCCATCGACGCGCTTTTGCGCCATCATTGAGAGATATGCCTGCTGCTTTTCGAGGCTATTCCATGCGTTACCCAGAATCAGCGTGTAGCCTTTCTGGAAACAATTTTTCTCAACGGCTTCGATAATTTCCGCGAAATAGGCGGCTTCGCTGCTGGTCGCCAACAAGCCGATCGACTTGGTGTGATTTACCTTCAGGCTGCGCGCAACTGCGCTGGGAGAGTAGTGCAACTCTTTAATGGCTGCCCAGACAGCATTACGCGTTTCTTCCGCGACAAAGCGCGTCTTGTTAATTACATGTGATACGGTTGTAGTGGAAACGTTTGCTCGCTTCGCTACATCTTTAATTGTTGCCATTACATCTCACTCCAGACCATATCCTAAGCTCCTGAGAATACTCCAGGTAAACGTTTGCCTTTACACACCCTTAACGCAACGTCAGGGTTGCGGCACGCCGGGAAAACGACACGGAACGTCAGGAAGGGGTCAATGGCCGGTACGCTAATCAAGTAAGCGTGGAATTTTGTCTGATCTTAACGAAAAGGGGAAGAGTTAAAAGCATTTATCAATATAAATCGTGAGAGATTTTTGCGTTCAAGTATGCAAAAATGCGCAATATCACTTTTTGTGTGGGAATAAAAAGGAGAAAACTTGATGAGCACCGATCTGAAATTTTCGTTAGTCACCACCATTATTGTTCTGGGCCTGATTGTAGCAAGTGGTTTGACCGCAGCACTGCATTGATTTACTCCGAGGGAGAGCAATCTCCCTCATCCCTTCAGCACGTTTTTCCCGTTCTATTATTTGCGAATTTGCAAAAGTCTTTTGCAAATTTGTTAACTTTATTATTTTTGCGATCAATGTCATGCTTTTGACTCTTATTACGTGTCGTGCCACGGCTCGACGTTATGGAGTCGAAGTATGAAAATAAATTATCCGTTACTGGCACTGGCGATTGGTGCGTTCGGTATTGGCACGACCGAATTTTCTCCTATGGGATTATTACCCGTCATTGCCCGGGGTGTGGATGTCTCGATTCCTGCTGCCGGAATGTTAATCAGCGCATATGCGGTTGGCGTGATGGTGGGTGCTCCGTTGATGACATTGTTGCTTTCTCATCGTGCGCGCCGTAATGCGCTTATTTTTCTGATGGCGATATTTACACTGGGTAATGTGCTTTCGGCAATTGCACCGGATTACACCACTCTCATGCTGTCACGTATTTTGACCAGTCTTAATCACGGCGCTTTTTTTGGCCTTGGTTCTGTTGTGGCGGCGAGCGTGGTGCCAAAACACAAGCAGGCCAGCGCGGTTGCTACCATGTTTATGGGCCTAACGATCGCCAATATTGGCGGTGTCCCTGCGGCAACCTGGCTGGGCGAGACTATCGGCTGGCGAATGTCCTTTTTGGCGACTGCGGGTCTGGGCGTGATTGCGATGATCAGTCTGTTCTTCTCGTTACCTAAAGGCGGGGCAGGAGAGCGTCCTGAAGTGCGTAAAGAACTTGCGGTGCTGATGCGTCCGCAGGTTGTCTCGGCGCTACTGACCACCGTATTGGGGGCTGGTGCGATGTTTACGCTTTATACCTATATCTCACCCGTGCTGCACAGTATTACCCATGCCACACCAGCATTTGTCACCGGGATGTTGGTGTTAATTGGCGTTGGTTTCTCTATTGGTAATTATCTTGGTGGTCGGCTGGCAGACAAGTCGGTCAACGGCACGCTGAAAGGCTTTTTATTACTGCTGATGGTCATTATGCTGGCAATTCCATTTCTGGCGCGTAATGAGCTGGGAGCGGCTATCAGTATGGTGGTCTGGGGCGCGGCGACGTTTGCGGTAGTCCCGCCTTTGCAGATGCGCGTGATGCGCGTTGCCAGCGAAGCGCCAGGATTATCTTCATCGGTTAATATTGGGGCATTTAATCTGGGCAATGCCCTCGGGGCTGCGGCTGGTGGCGCAGTGATATCCGGTGGGTTAGGTTATAGCTTTGTGCCGGTGATGGGGGCGATTGTGGCGGGGCTGGCTTTGCTGCTGGTCTTCATCTCAGCGAAAAAACAGCCTCAGGAAGCGTGCCCGACTGCAAATTGACACTAAAACGCAGAAGGGGATCCCTTCTGCGTTGTCATTTTATGCTGCGAAGTTTTTCGCAACAAACTCCCAGTTTACCAGCGCCCAGAAATGCTCCAGGTAGCCAGGACGTGCATTGCGATAGTCGATGTAGTAGGCGTGCTCCCAGACGTCAACGGTCATCAGAGGTGTCGCATCGGTGGTCAGTGGTGTACCTGCGTTAGAGGTGGAAACGATAGCCAGTTTGCCATCCGTCCCTTTTACCAGCCAGGTCCAGCCGGAACCGAAGTTCTTAATTGCGGCATCGGTGAATTGCGCTTTGAAGTCTGCGAAGCTGCCAAAGGATGCAGTAATGGCTTCGGCCAGTTTTCCGGTCGGTTCGCCACCAGCGTTTGGTGCCAGGCAGTTCCAGTAGAACGTGTGGTTCCATACCTGAGCTGCGTTATTAAATACACCGCCTTCAGAGCTACGTACGATCTCTTCCAGTGACTTGCCTTCAAACGCTGTGCCTTTAATCAGATTGTTCAGATTGGTCACGTAGGTTTGATGGTGTTTGCCATAGTGGTATTCCAGCGTTTCAGCAGAAATGTGCGGTGCCAGAGCATCTTTGGCATACGGTAATGCAGGTAATTCAAACGACATTGCTTCTCTCCTTATTATTTATATTGAGTACACACAATAACCTCATTGTGCGTAAGGATAGGGTAGCAAATTGAAAGGTTATGCAAAAGAAGAACTTACCCTACAGCACACGCTGTAGGGTAAGTTTTTAGCGAATTGTTTTAGGCGTCATTACGCGTCGAGCGCCGACATAGTGGCGCTGCCAGTAATCTTCGCTCAGCGAGGTGATTTGAATTTCCTGACCGCTACGAGGCGACTGGATAAATTTGCCGTTGCCAACGTAGACACCGACGTGATCGGCGGTACCCCGGCCCTGTGTCCGGAAGAAGACCAGATCGCCGTTTTTCAGTTCGCCACGTTCGATAGGTGCTGCGTCCCGCAGGTGGTACATTTCATTGGCGGTGCGCGGAATGCGAAACTTCACCAAATCTTTATACGCGTAATACACCAGACCGCTGCAATCAAAACCGGTCCTTGGTGATGTGCCACCCCAACGGTAAGGTTTACCGATTTGGTTCATCAGGGTGGACATGGCGGTTTTGGTCGCTTTTTGCACTTTAACTTTATGTGTCTCAGCAAGCGTTACAGGGGTTGTCGACTTCACTTTCACACAGCGCGGTTTATGACCTTTACGCGGGGTGCATTTTTCAGTCCAGGTGACGGCGGCGGTTTGCGCTGTGGCTGCTTTCCCCCGACGGTTTGCTGTTTTAGTCGATTTTGCTGGAGTGGTTGTGCGTTTTTTTACTGAGGCGGTTTTACTGCTGGTTTTGCTGGTGGATTTTTTAGCCGTCTTCTGAGTGGTTTTGGTTGTTTTTTGACTGGCTGTTGAGCTTTTCTTTTTATCTACCGTTTTGATGGTGTGCGAAACAGTAGGCGTCGTCCTGGCTTGCTTGGAAGCATGGGCCATGGGCGTAAAAGGCAGTGTGGTAAAAAGTAAAGCACAGAGCGTGATCGAGATTCGGTTTATCCGCGCCACTGAGCAGTCCTCTGGTAAGGCAGGTCTATCGTGCCTGCGTGTGATTTACAAAACTTGATGATTCTAATCTATAGAAACGGGAAACTTAATAGCTTTTTTCGTTTAAAACTATGTTTCGTTACCGACCGCAAAAAAAAACAGCAAATAAAGATAAAACTGGTGAACAGATAATCAAATCCACACCCTTTAAGGGGATAAGTGAGATTGTGAATGCAACTTTTAGCGACAGGGGATAAAATAATAAGGCGTAATGAAAATGTTATTTTCCGTTGCCAGCCTGACCCGCTACAATGTCAGACTACTGCCGTAAAAGAAGTTTAAGGAAGCAAGATAATGAGCACCACTATCGAAAAAATCCAGCGCCAGATCGCTGAAAACCCGATTCTCCTGTACATGAAAGGTTCTCCAAAACTGCCAAGCTGCGGTTTCTCCGCACAGGCCGTGCAGGCGCTGTCAGCCTGTGGTGAACGCTTTGCTTATGTCGATATTCTGCAAAATCCGGATATTCGCGCCGAGTTGCCGAAATACGCAAACTGGCCAACCTTCCCGCAGCTGTGGGTTGATGGTGAACTGGTTGGCGGTTGCGACATTTTAATCGAGATGTACCAGCGCGGTGAGTTGCAGACTCTTATCAAAGAGACTGCGGCGAAGTACAAAACCGAAGAACCAGATGCTGAATAATCAGCAGATATAAAAAACAACATCATCGTTGGTGACTGCCAGGCGGTTGGCCGAACAGATGGTTGTATAAGAATCCGGAAATGTTCATTCGTTTCCGGATTTTTTTGTCTGTAGCTTCCGGCAATATCTGGGGGCTATAAACAAAAAAGCCAGCCAGTTTTTCAACTGACTGGCTTTATGCCAGCGAAGACGTTGTGTCTTCATAAGAACTTAGGCTTTCAGTACGTCCAGTGCGGCAGTGTAGTCTGGCTCGTTGGTAATTTCGTTGACCAGTTGGCTGAAAATAATGTTGTCATTTTCATCAATAACTACCACGGCACGTGCGGCCAGGCCTTTCAACGGGCCTTCGGAGATTTCAACACCATAGTTTTTCAGGAATTCAGCATTGCGCAGAGTTGACAGCGTGATAACGTTGCTCAGACCTTCCGCGCCGCAAAAACGAGAGTGGGCAAATGGC